>CAXNGE010000014.1:0-8149 GCA_964201935.1 Alphaproteobacteria bacterium
TTAAGGCGAGTCCAGATCTGGGGCACAGCATGCCAAAATATCCCTCTTGGATTTCGATGGCGATTCCAAAAGGAATGGCGATAATTTCCCCGGGTCTTATTGTTATGTCTGAATCTAAGCATGCTCTAAGATCGCAGCCGGCACTGTGATCCGTGCCATATTCTGGGATAAAAGCGTTAGGATTAAATTTTGATATGTTTAAATTCATTTGATTCTCTTTTTTAGTGCGTTCAATATCGTGGTTTCGTTTGAAAATTTGCTCTGATATTTAATATAGAAGCTCAATATATCGTCTGTTGCATCAATTTCGACTATCTTTATTATGAGTTCGTTTGCTTTTGAGATAAAATCAAGCTTTGTTGCAACGATGAGAAGAAACCAAAGTTTTTCTAGATTGTTGCTTGAAACTTCGGCCGATATTTCCTGAGCAATTTCGAAGGCATCGTTTCTTTTGAGTTTTAAAAGATGATGGACGAGCTGTCTATCAGGCTTTTGTTCAAAAGTGTGCTTTAAAATTTCTATCATTTTTTTATCGCCATATTTTCCGAATGCAAAATTTAAGAGAGAAATAGCAATGTCAGGGTTGTTTGGATAATGTTTGTGTGCCCTTTCTAGAATATTTTGTTTCAGGTCTTCGCTAGCGGCCATGTCTGCTGCGGCCAAATCCAGAGCAGAAAAATATCTATCTGCGAAAGATCTTGAGAGATGATATTTGTGTTTTTTCGGATTGAATGCAAAATCAATATTGTTTTTCTTTGCAAGAACGGCAACGTTTAATAATTCTTCTTCAACAATTTTGAGATATTTTGAATAACGCTTTATGAGATGATTTGCTAACTCTAGCGCCTTCGTGTTTTCACTCGCGTCTATCAAATTTTGCAGTCGTTTTTTCAGAATATAGATATCGATAAAATCCACGGAGGTAAGATCAAGTTTGCTTAGATCATTTGCGCTTCTTTTCAGGAGCAACGCCGTGCGCAAAATTTTATATTTCTCTGAGAGCTTGATATTATGGATGGTATTCTCGAAATCAGAATCGCTAGATAAAATTAACTTTGCAATGGATTTTATAGACTCTTCTGCAAAACTAGAATTTTTGTTACGAAACAACTGAGCTATTGTTGAAGCAACTGTTTCTAAAATTAGCAGCAAAATTGCGAGAGCTATTAAAGAGGATAGCAGTGCGTATATCTCGATCGAAAATTTTTCATCGAGCACAGAAACTTCAAAGCGCCCAATGCTCTCTGTATATACCTGCAGCACGGCAAATACGATGAACATAGCAACGAAAGCAAAAAACTTTTTCCAAAAGCGCACTTGTTAGTCCTCACATAGCCTTTTCATATAAATGAGATTGTACAACAAAATCACTCTGCCACGCAACCACTTGAAATGACGCCATATTTTTGATAGAATCAATCCAATAAAGATGCTCGAATGATAGCGATCTGTTGAAGATGAAGACACTCTACATAACGACCCCGATATATTATGTTAATGCGAAGCCCCATATAGGACACGCCTACACGACCGTTGTCTGCGATGTGTTCGCTAGGTTTCATCGTATGCTTGGATATGACGTGAAATTTGCGACTGGCACAGATGAGCACGGCAAAAAAGTTGAGCAAAGTGCAGTTCAGCTCGGCATAGAACCGCAAAAATTTGTTTATGATGTCTCTCAGTTGTTTAGAGATCTGCTGCCAGTGCTTAATATTGAAAACGATGATTTTGTGAGGACGACGGAGCCTCGACACAAAAAAGCAGTCTCTCATTTTTGGAATGTCCTCAAGGAAAAGGGGTATATTTATTTGGGCGAATATTCCGGCTGGTATGACATTAGAAACGAAGCATATTTTGCAGAGGATGAATTAGTTGATGGGAAATCTCCGCTTGGAGGGGACGTCCAACTCATGCGAGAACCGTGCTATTTCTTTAAACTATCTGCATTCGGAGATAGGTTGTTAGAGTTCTATAACAGACATCCGGATTTCATCTGGCCTGAGGCGAGAAAGAATGAAGTTGTCAATTTTATCAAGGGAGGGCTGAAGGATCTGGCTATTTCGAGGACGACTTTCAAGTGGGGAATTCCTGTCCCAAACGATCCGGAACATGTCGTTTATGTCTGGCTAGACGCCCTAACAAATTATCTAACAGTGAATGGATATCCAGATATTGAGGATCAAACTAACGATAAATATTGGCAAAATGTTATTCATTTTGTTGGCAAAGAGATAGTCAGATTTCACGCTGTATATTGGCCTGCTTTTTTGCTGGCCGCTGACATCTCTCTGCCTAAGCAGATAGTCTCTCACGGATGGTGGCTCAGCGAGGGAGACAAGATGTCGAAGTCCATCGGCAATGTCCAGGATCCGCATAAATATTGTGAATTATTTGGATCGGATGCGCTGAGATATTTTATGTTGCGGGAGTTGTCTTTTGGCTCGGACGGCAATTTTTCCCTGGAAGGATTTATTAATAGATATAATGGAATTCTGGCTAATTCTTATGGAAATTTATGCAAAAGAGTTATGTCTTTTATACAAAAATCTTGTAATTGCAGTGTAAGGAGGCCTGTAAATATCACGGTCGAAGATCTTGCATTTAACTATGAGGTTAATAAAAGTTTAGAGGACGCAATGCCTCTTATTGAGCAATATTCACTCAACAAATATTTGGAGAAAATAGAGTATGCGATTGCTATTTCAAACCAATATATAGATCATCAAAAGCCTTGGATGATGAAGGAAACAAATCAAGAGAGAATGCAGGATGTTTTGTTCGTTTTAATCCAGGCAATTTATAGGATAACAAAATTTTTATATCCAGTTATTCCAGGTGCCGCCGAAAAACTCTTGAAACAAATTAACATACCATATGAACTCTCATTGGATCCGTTTGAGGAGGTGCCCGATATTATCACGATCAATGAGCCAGAAACTTTGTTTCCAAAAATAGATGTTCAAAACTTAGGAACTTTCGATGTCTTCGAGAAAAATTAAACGTTTAGGAATTTTTGGGGCCGGAGCATTCGGCACAGCCCTTGCTCTTTCTTATGCCACAGAGTGTGAGGTGTCTCTTTTCACTGGTTTTGATGAGCATGTCGATGCCATGAAAAGAGATCGTAAAAACGAATTTTTAAATCAATTTGAAATTCCTTCGAATATAATGATAGATAATATATCCAATATTTCGTCATATAATTTTGATTATATTTTCTGGTGTTTTCCTGTTAAGCCTAGCATATCTATATTAAAGACAATTAGTGTTTATATAAAATCTCCTATGGTTATATGCTCTAAAGGGCTTTTGGAGGACGGGACATTTTTGTTTGATGCCTTTCAAAGAGAGTTGCCAAATATATCGATCGGATATTTGTCGGGCCCCAATTTTGCCATGGATTTAGCATCTCATCAAATGTCTTGCGCTGACATAGGATTTTTAAAAATGAGTGAGGCCGAGGTGTTTGCAAGTGAATTGTCTAACGCGTCCTTTAAACTTTTTCCGACTGATGATGTCATTGGGATGCAGATCGCAGGTGCCGTAAAAAATGTGATTGCGATAGCTTGCGGAATAGCGAAGGGGCTCGATTTAGGGCAAGACACGATAGCGGCTCTTTTGACACTCGGGCTTCACGAGATGAAGAACTTGGGAGTAAAATTCGGCGGCTCTGCAAAAACTTTTGATAGTTTCTCGGGAATTGGAGATTTATTTCTCACAGCATCCAGCGAGACTTCTAGAAACACTAGCTTTGGCAAAAAAATAGCCTCTGGCGAATCAATGAGTTCTATTCTTAGTTCAAGCAATGCTGTTTGCGAAGGATGTAATACAGTCTCACAGATAGTCGCAATAGCGAAAGAAAAAGGCGTGAAAATGCCTATTTGTGAAGCAGTATACGCAATTTTGTTTGGCGCTAGCAGTCCTGAATTTATTTTAAATGTCTTCAATTAGCCCTATCGCAAGAATTGGAATTTTGTCGAAGTTAATATTAAAATATTGCGATAATTTAAGTTTTATTGAGTCCGTTAAGTTAGCAAAAGATCTAGCGAATGTTATAGACGATTTAAGAAAACATAATGTCAATTTAGAAAAATTGATGACAGAATTTTCAATATTTTTTCCAGAACACTGGGAAAAAAGAACCAAATTTTTGTTGATAATCACTAAATATTGGCCAGAAATTTTAAATGAACTTTGCGAGGAAGATGTCAAATTAAATGATGATTTCTCATATAATTATAAATGTGTTTCTCGCAACCTTAGTAATAATTTAGATATCAAAACCGTCAAAAACAAAATCAATTTATTTGAAGCGCAAGATGTTTTTGAAGAAATTGATTATATAGTTGGCGTTATAAAGAGCAATCCAAAAAAAAACATCGCGGTTATCTCTCCTGATCTAGCATTTTCTGAGGTTTTGTACGTAAGATTGGATTTGGAAAAAATAGAATTTTCTTCGTCGTTTGAAGATTACGACAGAGAGAAGATTCAAAATTTTTTAAAAAAGTTTGAATATATTGATGAGGATATCTCTATATTTTTGGACAATATATCCAAAAGTTTCGGCTACTTTGAAGAAATTTCCAAGAAAAATTTCAGAAAACTTGTTATTCTGATGTTGGATTTTTTTCATCAAGAGCATGATAAAAAGTTCGTATCAATTATAAAAATTTCAGATATAAAATATTGCTGCAGCGATGTAATTATATCAACCTCCATGAATGAGGAGCAGTGGAAATTTGAGGATGGTGGCGAATACTGGCTGCATGAATCTTTTAAGCAAAAGCTGGGATTGTCGCTCGCAAGCGATGTAAAAAAAATAATTAACGACGATTTTTATTCAATATTTAATGGCTTTTCAGAAATTTTTTTAACGAGATCCATTAAATTAAATGGCACAAATGCCCTCAAAAGTTCGGTCTTGACAAAACTTGAATTATTGTGCAAGAAAAACAATATTGTCTTAAATTATCAGAAATTTAAAGAGGATTTTAGCGGAAACAACATTAAATATGCGCTTGATGAAACCAAGATAGCTATGGCATTGCCCTGCGAATTAAGTGCAAAAAACATTGAATTTTTAATGAATGATTTTGAGGGGTTTTATGCCAGGGAAATTTTGCATCTGGAGCCGCTCATTCAAGACAGCAAGAGACTTAATTTAGCGATTTTTTTTAAAAATTTAATGCATAGTTATTTTAAAGGTGATTCAACTGTCGAGGACTGGTTGAATTTAATAAAATCAGCAGACTTTTTCAATTATCAAAAGTGCAGGGCCGTCATTGAATGGCTGGATCGCAAACCAAAGGGCAATAAAACTGCCTTTAATAATATCAAAGGAGAAGCAATTTTTAACATAAACAATTTTAATTTGAAGGTTTTCTCATATGCAGATAGGATCGAGCGCAATGATGATCATCAGACATTGATCGTTTATAAATTATCGTCTCCTGAGTCGACGAAAGACATTATTTATAGCAATGGACACAGTGTTATGACAACCTGCCTCCTCGCCAAAAAAGGAGGATTTCCTGGTGTCACCAATGCAATAGATGAGATTCAGTTTTGGAGTCTGGCGGGGCAGGGAGACGAGCCAATTAGCATCAAAACTCTTGAAATAAATAATGAATTAATAGACAACTTTGAGGAAAGATTGCTGAATATGCTAGGAAAGTGTTGCTCGAATCAGGGGCAAACTCACTTAAATTTTGATTCTAAGTCGAATAAAAACTACAATCAATATAAACATTTTGAAAGGAAGAGCAAATGAACAAAATGATAGTTGCAAACTGGAAAATGAATGGTTCCGTAGAGTTGGTGGATACATTCATAAATGCAATAGTTAAGAGCGAAGAGTTGATTTTGGCATTGCCTCATATATTCATTGGCTATGCCTCCGCAAAGAGGAATGGGTTTAAAGTTGCGGCTCAAGATTGCTCAGTATTTGAAAATTATGGTGCGCACACAGGAGAAGTTTCAGCAAAAATGCTTAAAGATTCGGGGGCAGAATACATCATCCTTGGACACAGCGAAAGGAGATCTTGCAACGAAGAAACCGTCGATATCATATACAAGAAAATGAAGAATGCGATAGAGGCTGGCCTAAAAATCATCCTCTGCGTTGACGAAAATTATTCTAAATTAATTGACGAAAACACAGAAAGTTTGGTTAAAAATCACATCAAAGACATCGCAATTGCCTATGAGCCAGTTTCCGCAATCGGGACAGGCGTTGTTCCAACGACAACTGAAATCTCGAACGTGTTGTCCAAAATTAAGGAGACATACTATGGGATCAAAACACTATACGGAGGCAGCGTTAATTCTGCAAATTCTCAGGAAATCCTTGGGCTTGAATCTGTTGATGGAGTTCTTATTGGTGGGGCAAGTTTAAAGATCGAAGAAATCGAGAAAATATTATTGAGCCTTCGTTGAAATGCAGACGCTATATGAGAACATTTAAAAAGAATTTTTGACGTTCGCGAAATTCTCAGGGGCGAATATTTTCAGCAATATTTCATATTTCTTAACCTCATGATTTTGCACTATTTCCGTCGCAAGTTCGGAGGCCAACTTCAAGAAAGGATATAAAGTTGTCTGTATTTTTGGATCCGCAAAATCGAAGCTCTTATATTTTTTTGCTCCGCTCTGTTTAGTCCCAAACATTTCACCGCCTCCTCTCAGCAGCAGATCTTTTTCAGCTATATTAAAGCCATCGTGGCTCTCTCGGATGACCTTAATTCTCTCGACCGCTATCTGTGATATTTTCGATTCGTGAAGGAGGATGCAATATGACTGAAGGTGGCTTCGACCAACCCTGCCTCGAAGCTGATGAAGCTGAGCAAGGCCAAATTTCTCGGCGTTCTCTATTATAATAACGGTCGCATCTGGGACATCTACGCCCACTTCTATGACTGTGGTCGCAACCAGAATATTGGCCTCTCCAGATTTAAATTTTCGAAATATTTCTTGTTTCTCAAAGGGAGCCATTTTGCCGTGAAGCATTTGAACTTTATCATTAAAATACCCCCTCAGACTTTCTGTTCTATTTATGACGCACGTGTAATCTGTCTTATCACTTTCCTCAATGAGAGGGCAAACCCAATATACCTTCTCTCCATTTTTCAGGATGTTTTCGAGGCTTTTAACGACGTCTTCAATTCTTGACATTGGCAGGGCTCTCGTGGTGATGTCTTTTCTTCCCGTTGGTTTTTCCATGATAGAAGAAACTGCGATATCTCCGTAAAGCCCGAGGATCATGGTTCTTGGAATTGGGGTTGCTGTCATGCTGAGAATATGAGGAGCAACGCCCTTTTCTATCAGTTTCAGTCTCTGGTTCACGCCGAACCTATGCTGCTCATCAATAACAACAAAGCCGAGATTATTAAATGAAACCTGATCTGTTATAATTGCATGAGTTCCAACAAGAATCTTCGCGATTCCACTTGAAACATTCTGCAATATTTGTGTCCTGAGCTTGCCCGTTTCATTGGAGGTCAGCAATTCTACTTGAATTCCAAGTTTTTCTAGATAGCTGCTTATTGTGTTGTAATGCTGTCTTGCTAGGATTTCTGTCGGAGCGAGGAATGCGCATTGATATCCGCTCTCGATTGCGTTTAGAGCCACAAGAACGGCGACGATAGTCTTACCAGAGCCCACGTCTCCCTGCAGGAGTCTCGTCATAATTTTCCCAGACTCCATGTCCGCGAATATCTCTTTTAAAGCTTTTTTCTGAGATTCTGTCAACTCGAAGGGCAGGAGATTCAAAAGCTTATTCATCAACGTCTTGTCGTTTTTTATGATGATTCCTTTGGAACTTTTGGTTCTGGACAGCCTGATTGCTATCTGCTCTGCAAGTAATTCATCGAAACAAATCCTCTGTCTCGCCTTGTCATCAAATTGACTCTCAAAAATCGCAGTTGGATTATGAATACTTTTTATAGCCTCAACAAAACTTGGCCAGCCGTGTTCTTTCAGTAAGTTTTCGTTAAGCCAATCTTGTGGAGCAGAATTTTCTAAAATCCTTATAGAGTTTCTAACGACAGAATACACTGCATCTTGAGCCAATCCAGCGGTGAGTGGATATATATTAAAGAATCCGACGAAAGATTTTAAATTTTTTACTGGAGATATTCGGTCAGGATTAGTCATT
>CAXNGE010000015.1:0-7303 GCA_964201935.1 Alphaproteobacteria bacterium
AACCTCTCAAAAACAGGCTCCTTTAAAAATTGTTCCAAAAAAATAATAATATTCGGGAGGTCTTATGCTTCTGTGTTGCGCGTACGGTTTGGCTGCGGGGCTGTTTGGGTTCCAAGGGATTGGTGCTATATTTTTTTTGGCTCGTGACGTAGCCACTGCCAGTGACGCAGTCACTTTTTCCGGATTTTTGGATTATACCAATTGGGTCCCTTAGCTTTGTCAAGGGACGCTTAGAGTTGGGGCTGCTTCTTGATCTGGGACCCTTCTTGACGCATTCCGGAAAAAATGACAAGTGGGATTGTGAGGTTGGTTGAGATTGTGCTGCTCAGGACGGGTTAGGCGATGGGGCGTTTGGATGAGGGAAAGCAGAGTGGTTGTGTCTTGATTCGGGCCAATCCTCGATGCATTCCGGAAAAAATTATTGATCTTGAAGTTTTGCCAACATGTTCATTATCTGTTGAAGTTGGGTAGTCTGTTGATTTAGTTGCTCTTGCATTTGATCCATTTTTCTGGTCAGTGCTGTTTCCAATTTTGTTATTCTTTTGTTGGTTGCTTCTTCAATTTCGTCGATTCTTTCGTCGATACTTCGGAACTCTTTCAAATTACTACTGTTGTCCTCCAGTTCGCTGATGCGAGTTTCTAGCCCATTTTGGGTATCCTCCAGTTCGCTGACGCGAGTGTCCAGACTATTAAATGTTACTGCTGACTTGTATCGGGGGACTTTCTTAAGGTCAATAGGAGGAGGGTAACCGTATCCACTTCCCCAGCTGCTCGAAGTCATTACTCCTGCCAGCATTATTATTCCCAAAGTTTTCTTCATATTTATCTCCACTTAAAAACGCAAAATTGCCACAGTATTCTACTTCCTTGCTTTAGGTGTGTCAATAAAAACTTTATTGGTTAATTAAGGTTTTTATGATATACTGGTAATAAGAGGTGTGGTTTATTAGAGTTTGAAATGGGTTTGATGGTTCATATTGAAGAACAAGATCAGAAATGCGAGATGAAGACGTTGGATGTATCCCTGAAAATGGATTCCGAAGTTGTCGATGGTATCAAACGCGTTTCTGAAAATCAAAGTACATCTACTTCTGATGTTGTGAAATATCTCGTGTTAAGGGCGATAGAAGACATAGAGGATGAATATTTCGCCAAAGAGGCCGCTGAAATAGAGGCGAATACTACGGAATGGATTTCTCATGAAGAGTTTTGGTCCACTTTGAAATGTATAAAATAACATACTCAAAAGAAGTTAGAAAAAGATTAGACAAAAAGTTTGGGGCCAAAGATACGGCACGCATAGAGAGCGCTATCGAAAGAAAATTGACAGTGACTCCTGTTAAAAATGGGAAGGCGCTGTCTGGAGAGTGGGATGGAAGCTGGAGAATAAAGGTCGGAGATTTCAGGGTTATCTACCTAATCTACGAAGAAGAAAAAGAAGTCAAAATAATATCAATAGGGCACAGAGGAATGGTATACGACATTCACTGGATGCTTTAAAAAACTTTTAATTATGATAGAGCATAGGAATAGAGCCTTAGAATATTTGGAGCTAGCATGATATCGATAGCGTTAGATAAAATGAAAAAGAAAACCACTTGTAAAAGTTGAGTATACGAGAGCAGGCAGAAGTTCGGCTGTTTTTCTCAGGCCACGGTGGACTCGAAACCCGCCAAGGACGCCATTTTTAAATACAGTTATTGAACAATAAACGACAAATATGTTACACTAATATTATGAGGCCTTGATCGAGAATAGTTGATTGAATGACAGATCCAATGTCGTCGTTTATAGTCAAGAACATTATTCCAATAAATGTTTTCGGCTTTGATATATCGATTACTAACTCATCTTTATTTATGCTTTTGGTCACGGCGTTTATCTGCGCCCTCTTGTATTTCGGGACGGTTGACAAGGGAATCATTCCGACTAGACTGCAGGCCGTTATCGAGGAGTTGTTTTTCTTTGCTGGTGATATTGTTAAGACAAACGTTGGGAGGAGCAGCGTTGTGTTTTTCCCATATATGATCGCGCTATTTTTGTTCATCATGATTGGGAACTTGGTCGGGCTCTTGCCTTTTGCCTTTTCGTTTACCAGCCAGTTGGTTGTTACATTTGGCTTGGCGACCGCCGTTTTTCTGGCGTCTGTTGTTCTGGGATTTTATAACCAAGGCATTAAATATTTCAAACACTTTTGCCCTGATGGAGTGCCGCTCTATTTAGCGCCTCTTTTCGTCGTTATAGAGCTGATGTCGTTTTTGTTCAGGCCAATCAGCCTTGGTATTCGTTTGTTTGCCAACATGATGGCTGGACATATTATGATTAAAGTTATTGCGGGATTTGCGGTGTCTATCGCCGGAGTGACTGCATTTTCTTATTTTGCGATAATTCCTATTTGTGTGGATGTGCTGTTGAACCTCTTCAAGATGGTTGTTTGTGTTCTTCAAGCATATGTTTTTGTGGTATTATCGTGCGTATATATTTCCGAATCCGTTGAGAGTTCGGAGCACTAGTTTTTTTTATGAAGGAGACTGAGAAATGGAAGTAGCGGCAGCGAAGTTGATAGGGGCAGGACTAGCAGTTATTGCTCTTTTTGGAGTTGGCATTGGATTGGGGAATCTGTTTTCCTCTCTCATAAGGTCGATTGCTAGAAATCCAGCGGCAAAGAACGATCTTATGTCAACGAGCATGATATGTTTCGCCTTGATTGAGTCGATTGCGCTTTTGGCTTTCGTCGTAGCGATGATCATATTGTTTGTGTAAGCGATGTTACCGCAATTTGACTCTTCGTCTTATTTCTCGCAGGTCTTCTGGCTTTTTATCTGTTTTATCGTATTGATATTGGCATTTAAAAGGTATTTTGTTCCGAGGATGGATTATTTACTAGCAAGAAGAGAGGCGTATATCGAAAAAACAGATGAGTCAGCTCAAAAATTGGAGAAAGAAATTGCAGCCATGAATGAGGAGATAAAAAAAGTGAGCCTTTATGAGCACAGGCGATCAGCTGAAACTGTTGCAAACGCCAGAAAGAAAGTTGCCGCGCTTATAAGCGAACACACAAGGCTTGTTAAGCTCGAGAGAGAAGGCCTTCTTGGCTCCACGAGAAGCAGGCTAAACAACGAGATAAAAAGTCTTGATTCAACATTCAAAGGTCAGGTTGATATTATATCTCAACTTGCATTTGATAAGCTGTTTGCTCAAAGGATTTAGTGCATAGATGGGAATATTTAGTGATATACACACATATTTAATCATTAGTTTTCTTCTTATGGCGTTTTTGCTTTACAAATATGCGTATAGGCAAGCTCTGTCTGGTTTGGACAAGAAGGTTGACTCCGTGAGAGAGTCCATAAAATTCGTGGAGGAAAAAAAGAAAGCCGCGGAAGAAGAGATCGTGAGATTAAAGAGAGAGATCGCGGAAGCTAATGAGTTATTGGCGAAATCAATATCTGAAGCTGAAGCTGAGGCGAAGAAAATTTTACAGGAATCAGGTGAAATTATAAATGAAATAGTTGCAAAAAACGAAAAAGAGTGCAAGAACTCAATAGAAAAAATAAAAGGCAGCATGTCTTTGGAATTGCAAAATAAAATAGTGGAGCTTGTGATAGAGTCCATTACATCCAGGATAGGAAGAGATCACTTGGACAAAGAGCTTCAAAACACTAGCATAGAGAACGCGACAAAAATGTTAGAGGAGCTCGCCGAAAGATATGCAAAAACTAAGCAGGAAAATTAGACTTCATTACACCTCTGAGCATAATGTCATCCTGCATATTCACAATTGCTATGTTTAAATTTTGATTAGGCTGATTATTTTACTCATATGTTTATTCATTAGTGATAATGCATTTGCCTTAAGTGTGTCGAATACTTTTAAGATTGTTAAGAACCGCTTCGCTTCGTCGCTCCTTCGGGGAACAAACCTCCAGGAGGTTCAAATCCTAATTGTAACATACTTTAAAAATGCACAAAAATCAATGGACGCTTCGCTCTAAAGCCATTGACATTTGCGAATTTTCAAAGATTGGTCGGGAAGAGAGGATTCGAACCTCCGACCCACTGCTCCCAAAGCAGTTGCGCTACCAGGCTGCGCTACTTCCCGCCGTATGTAATGCTATCATATGCGTTTTTCGATTTCAACTCAAAAACTAGCAGGTTGCTAAATTTAATTGAGATATCGACTCGACTTCCCCCTCTTTCTCACATTCTTCAATAATCTCGTGATCTGAAATTTCCGACAGAAGCTTTTTCATCAAGATATTGTTGAGCAGATGAGATGGATTAATCGCGTTTATGCTTCCTATGATGTCATACCCCGCAACGAAGATATCTCCGATGAGATCAAGGCATTTGTGCATAACAAGTTCACTGGGATTTCGAAGTCCGAATTTGTTGCCAATCGAATTGTCTGACATAATAACAACGGTGTTCTCTTCGCCGGCCCCCTTTGCCATCCCGGCCGCCTTAATCTTCTCGCAATCCTCGAGCCAGCCGAAGGTTCTCGCCTCCGCTATGCTCGTCATATCTTTATCGAAACTGAAATCATATTTACCATGAGTTCCAATGACTGGGTTTATTCTGTCGTATTCTAGTTTTACAGAAACGAGCTTGCTCCTAGACGGCGTGATTTCAACTCTTCCAACTCCATTTTCCGCAAATATTGGAGATTTGATCAGGATCGCAGGAACCTTTGAGTCTTGCCGAGCAATTCCAGCTATCTTAAAACTCCTCACAAAAACGACGGCGGATCCATCCATTATCGGAATTTCATCAGAGTTTATTTCAACGAGTGCGTTTGTTATGCCGCAGATGCGGAAGGCTGCCAAGAGATGCTCTACAACAGACACGGAGACTCCGCTGCCATTAACTATCCTTGTGCACATTATTGGATCGACGACAGATTCAGGAGAAAGCTTGATGAAACAATCTTTGCCAGAGATATCTGTCCTCTTGAAAACTATTCCAAAACTTTCAGGTGCAGGATTGACGATCATGTTAACGGAAGAGCCACTGTGAACTCCTGTGCCTTCAAAACAAACCGCCTGTTTGAGAGTCGCTTCATTCCTTAATTTTATATGCATTTTTGTCAAAATCTCCATACTTACTATTTCAGTTTATAATACTTTTTCATATAGAAGTAAGACGATTATTATTACGAATTGTTACACCTGTTTTACAAAAAACCGCCTGTGGAAAGTTTTTACTTTTGCTGCTTTAAGTCCTGATATTTGCCGATAAGAACCCGATATTCTCCGTTAAGCATTTCATACTTGCGCCTCCAATTAATGCTGTCTCTCGGGTTTTCTTCAATGGCGATGGGATTGTCCATTGAGCAAGCCCGCAATAAGGCGTTCTCCTTCTTTAAGGCTTCCCTGTCTTTGCTTGTCTTGACTAACATTTCTTTAAGTGACTTATTTTCTGCCTCTGATTTGTTCAATCGAAATTCAAGGTATTGAACCTTCTTGCTAGTGCCTTCGAGCAAAATCTGACCGTCTCGAAGTCTCTTATTTTCATCTTGCAAACCCTTTATCATGAAGTCCTTATCCAGAAGGGCGGCAGTGACAGATTGTGAATATTCCTCTCTCTCCCTGAGTTGATCCTGCAGAAGGTCTATCTCCCTTGCATAATCCGAGGCACTGCATTCTTTTGCGCCGAGATCTTTTTCGAGGGCCGAAACCTCTTTAAAGAATTTCTTTCTCGCCGCCTTGGGATTGTCTTCCCTAAAACTCCAAAGAGCATTTAGAGCGCGATCTAATGATGAAGATACTACGCAGCGATTAGGAAGCTTGAAGGCGAAAATCTTGCCTTTTTTTTTAAGATTCATGCCATTTACTTTCTCCCAAAATTCGGCTCTTGCCTTTGCGAGCTCAACATCGAATGGCATCGATTCCAAAGTTGTTTCTAAAATGAGTTCCCCTTCTTTGATACGCAAATTCTCTGGGCTATTGGCACTTATATTTGTCGTCAGCCTTGTCGCAACGATTATTTGTTTAAACAAACCGTCGTATTGTTTGTTTCCGCTAACTCCCAGGGCTTCACGAAATTCTTCCAAAATTTCCTCGAGCGCAGCTGAGTTTTTTTCTATCACAACTTCGAAATTTTTTACTGTGTCCCTGACAAGCTGCTGGTAATTTTCAAAGTTTTCCTGCGTGCCTGAAACAGCATTGCAAAATCCGTTTTCCAAGGAGGTTAAGATTGTTCTGTTGGAGACAACCCTCTCGACAATTGCTCTTTCTGATACGCCTAAGAACTCAGTTGAGTTTGCGTAATCAACGCAAATAGATTGAACTAATAATCCAGCAAAAAGATAGAACGTTTTTGTGATTTTCATTTGTCGATCACCTAAATGTTGTGCATACAGCTAGGTTACGTAAACTCCGTTAAATTTTCGTTAAGTTAACATCAAAAAATACTAAGCTCTATCAATAGAGTCAACAGACTTCTCTCAAATCTTTTTTGATAATTATGCCGTCCTGGGGGTTCGTGAATTCTCAGGGGCGCTTGTTTTCTCAGAGGCAAATGGAGCTTCGCACTTCTTAATTTGAGTCATGACTCCCCTTTGGGTCATGACAAGTTTTATTGGTTTATTAAAATTAAAAGCGCTATATTATTATGGCCGGTGGCGCAGCCACTTTTTCCGGATTTTTAGATTATACCAATTGGGCCCCTTAGCTTTGTCAAGGGACGCTTCGCTCTCCCGCCCTTGACAAATCTTCCCCAATTGATTTTTTGAAGTAGTTCCGGAAAAATGACAGGCTTGGGGATTGTGAGGTTGCTAGCGTTTGTGCAGCTATGTACGGTTTGGCGGCGGGTTATATAGGACTTCGTTGTGGTATCTTGATCTGTGCCTTGCCATAAGTCATTCCGGGAAAAATGACAGTTTGGGTTCTGGGAGATTGCTAGCGTTTGTGCAGCTATGTACGGTTTGGCGGCGGGGCACTTAGAGTTGGGGCTGCTTCTTGATCTGTGCCGATCCTCGATGCATTCCGGAAAAAATGACAGTTTGGGTTTTGGGATGTTTTCGGCTGTTGTGCTGCTCGCACGATGGAGCGGCGGGGCGCTTAGAGTTGGGGCTGACTCTTGATCTGTGCCGATCCTCGATGCATTCCGGAAAAAATGACAGTTTGGGATCTGGGAGGCTGTGGGCGGTTGTGCGGCTATGTACGGTTTGGCGGCGGTGCGGTTTGGAGTTGGGGTGCGGTGTCTTGATCTGTGCCGATCCTCGATGCATTCCGGAAAAAATGACAGTTTGGGATCTGGGAGGCTGTGGGCGGTTGTGCGGCTATGTACGGTTTGGCGGCGG
>CAXNGE010000016.1:0-7199 GCA_964201935.1 Alphaproteobacteria bacterium
TCACTGATGTTGATGATTTGTCTTCTTAAATACAAATCGTATATGATCTTTGCGTATTCTGCTATGTTTGTTAATCCAATCACAGAGTCAACTAAATCGAGGAGATATTTCTGCCCCTCTGCCTTCTGAAAAATCTCATCTGATTTTAATTGCGCTGTTAATGTTATCGGATCGGCGATTGATCCTGTGTCCCTCGTCTTCCTTATTGATTCGAATATTTTGGAATTCAGCTCACCATAAAAATGAAAGTGCGCAAATGTATCAGGAAGATTATCAATCAGTGAGTTGTCGAGTATGAGAGCTCCAAGAAGAGCCTGCTCCGCCTCGATGTTGTGAAGAAGTGTTTTTTCCATAGTCCTTAAATTGTATCAGATTTTACTTTGACAAAAAAGCCTTTTCATGAAAGAATACACTTTCAAATTTCTCATCTGTAAATTAATTAATTTTTACATTATTCTCTTTTTGTAATTGTATTTTCCTTCTCCAAATTGCGGAACCTTTAATGCAGTTTCCAGGTTTGCATGTAACTCTAAAATAGTTTTACAATCGATGTTTTTTTGCGCAAAATTTTCTACTTGCTCATTTTTGTCGTCAAACACTCCGACATGTGTCAGTCTAATTTTTTCGCCTTGTTGGACTGTGTACGAAACTTCATTAACTGGATCGTACTTATCTCCGACAATTCCAAACATAGTCCAGTATTCTTCATTGTTTCCATAAATTAACTCTAACAAACCAACCTCCTGAGGGGTGTAATTTTGGATTCTTGTTGCGCATACGTTTAATTGGTTCGGCAAACGAAGATGTTCTTCCGTCAGAAGAGAATGAGAAAAATGTTCAAGTTCGTGAAACCAAACTGAATCTTTATTTTTATTTAGAGGTTGGATTGCCAACCATTGTAATTTATCATTTTGTGCGAACAATGTTTTTAAAACTTTTGTTTTCTCTTCCTCATTAGTATTTGATGGATTGTAGTTACTGATCAATAAACAATTAAGATTCCCTCGAGGATCGTTTAAAAACGCAGTAATACCCTTCCCAATTGCCGTTAAAAAGAAAAGTTTACTATGATTTTTTAGACTGAATTGCGCTATTAGTCTTCTCAGTAATTCACAACCAGTTGCTTTACATACTACGCTTTGTAGGATTTCAGCTACTTGCTCTTTCGAGAGAATACCGCTAATTTCTCCTGGATCTTGGTTGAGTTTTTTGGTTTCTTCTTTGTAAAGTTTTTTTACTAGTTCTAGTCCATCAGCTTCCCACGCCCTATCGAAGTCACACACTTTTTCCATGAATTGTTCTTTCAAGTTTTTTTGATTTTCTTCCAATAATAAATTCTCATCCCAACATTTATCGTATGCTTCTTTTGCAGTTATATATGATTGTGAGTTTTCTGGCCCAAACATGTCTGTTAAATCGAAAATGGGTAGATTAGGTATACTATTGCGTGGCAGGGCCGATAAGTCAATTTTCTTGTTGCTTTGAGTGATCTCCTGATTTGTTTGGTTATTTGGCTGCCCCCTAAGCCTTTTTCCGTCTTTTATTATGGACATTACCCCAGCTTTGCTTATTGCGTGCCCCTCCTTAAATTTGTCCTCTTTCCACAAGCCTTCGTATATGGAGAGGTCTTGATTAATCTGCGTCCCCTTTCCTTCTCTTTCCCCTGCGACCCAGAGTCCACTATAAGAACGGCCGTCCTTGTATACCATTTTACCTTCGCCATTTGGCACGATATCAGAGTTGCATTGTCCTTCATATAACTTCTTATCTGTGTCATTTTTATATTCAATTCTAAATCTATCATCGGCAAGTTTTGTTATCTTTGGTTCTTTTTCTAGTGTTTTATTGAGCTCTGATATCTCTAAATCTCTTATATATATGTCAGCATCACTTTTGGCGGCAGATAATGGCGTAGCCAAGATGTTGGTGGGATCATATGTTGTTTTTATTTCCTCCATAGATTCTGCAGACAAGGAGCTGAAATCACTATTCGGTTTATTTTTCATTGCTTTTATAACATAAAATACAGCTATATAGTTCCAATTTGCGGCACTAAGTTTTTGTGGGGTTATGCTTGTTATCACTTCTCGGAGATTTTTTTCAGAGTCTTGATCTGTTTCTAAGGCTAACTCTATATTCCATACTTCGTTTATCGAGGCTTCTGATTTTTCTTGGCATCCTAGTAGGCCATTTTTTTGTATCCAAAAGCGTTCATGATGATTATTTCTTAGAGCCCGTAAGTGAGCTTGGCATGCCCCGTAAAGACTAGCATTAGCACACGATTCTATTGTCAAAATTGCTGCTGCTATTAAGAATATTTTAATGCGGTTTTGCATGATTCGTTTTTTTTACAGCGCTGTTGCTTATAACTCCTATGATTATTATACCATTTTGTGGTAGATTGTCAATGGATATTAGTAAAAACTCTGCAACCATGAAAGAATACACGTTATGAGTACGATATACATACATTGGCCTTTTTGTGTCTCTAAATGTCACTATTGTGATTTCAATAGTGTAGCCTGCAGCGAATCAATAGACTTCGATAATTGGCTAGAAAGTTACAAAACTGTATTGCATAAATTTCATCAAGAGTTTTATAAACAAGAAGACATCACGAGTGTTTATTTTGGAGGAGGGACTCCCTCCTTGCTTCCTGTTTCTTTCGTCGAAGGTCTCTTAAACGATATCTCTGAAAAGTTCAGATTGACAAGTGATGCAGAAATCACTCTTGAGGCAAATCCAAAAACCATCGATATCAACAAAGCTGTCGGGCTTCGGGATGCCGGGATTAACAGGCTTTCCGTTGGGGTTCAGTCTCTGATAGGTGCGGACCTCAAGATTCTCGGCAGGATTCATTCCGCTAAAGATGCTATTGATTGCGTCCATCAAATGAGTGGAATCTTCAATAATCTATCAATAGACATGATATATAACAGGCCTCAACAGCAACTAGCCAACTGGAGAGATGAGTTAAAAGCAGCGCTAAAACTTCCGATAACTCACATTTCTCTTTATGAACTAATTGTGGAAGACGACACTCCATTAAAGGCTATGATTGAAAGTGGAGAGCTAGAAATGCCGGTATCAGGTTCAGAGTTCATGGAGGAGTCTATGATGTCGGCTGAGGCAAATGAATTCCATCAATACGAAATTTCCAACTTTTCTAAGGATGGATTTCAAGGCAAACACAACTTATCATATTGGAATTATGAAGATTATTATGGCATTGGCCCCGGAGCTCACAGCAGAATAACCCGTGATGGCCAAAAGATAGCTATACCACAAGTAAACGATATTAAAAAATGGCTAGAGTGGGTGAGCAAATCAATATTCAATTTAGAAATATTATCTGAGGATGATGTATTCAAGGAAATGTCCATTATGGGGTTGCGATCGAGTTGTGGCTTGGATGCAACAAAAGTTAGTGAGTCCGTAAAAAAAAGATACAGATTGAACGACAAACTGGAAAAACTTCTTGAAAGCTCGTATATAATCTTTGATGAGGGGAAGATTGTCTTGACGCGCGAGGGAATGCTAAGATTGAACCTTGTTGTCGAGTATTTGGTTAGTTAGGTGTTTTATAATGAGGATATTGCTTAGTAATGATGACGGGATCAAGGCGACCGGACTTAAAGTTCTCGAAGAAATAGCTTTGAAGATTACAGATGACGTTATTGTCGTGGCGCCAGATGCTAATATGAGCGGAGCTGGCCATTCATTGACTCTGAAGTCTCCTTTGAGACTAACGGAGCACGATGACAGGCATTTTTCCGTTAGCGGAACCCCGACGGATAGCGTTGTTATGGCTATAAGACACGTTATCAGTGAGAAACCTGATTATGTCTTCAGCGGAATTAACTTCGATTCTAATCTAGCCGAGGATATGACATACTCTGGAACAGTTGCAGCGGCGATGGAGGCGAGATTACTGGGAGTTCCAGCTATCGCATTCAGTCAAAAGATCAACAAAGATGGGTTTGCAAATTGGGATATCGCACGGACATATGCTCCAGTTGTGCTAAAATTAATCTTAGAGCAATTTAAATTTATAAAGGATGTTCTTCTGAATATTAACTTCCCATCGGGAGATGTTAGGGATGTCAAAGGCATTAAAGTAACAAGACAGGGCACGAGAACCATTGAAGATCACGTTATAAAATCAATAGATCCAAGAGGAGAGCCGTATTTTTGGATAGGACCTGCTGAATATAGAAAAAATGAAGATAACGTAGACTTAGAAACAGACCTAGGCGCCGTTCACTCTGGATACGTTTCAATAACTCCAATATCTCTAGATATGACCTCCGGATCGACAGTGAACGTTTTAAAAGAGCTGTTTGAATAATGAAGATTACGCGGAATATAATATCAGGACTGGCTATCGTTTTTGTTCTCGGAGGCTGTTCCTCAAACAAACAGGATAGCGACCTTCCTGAAGTCGTCAGAGTTCCAAGAGTCATTCCTTATCATATTGTCAAAGAGGGAGAGACGGTTGGATCGATCTCCAAGGAATATTCCATGAAGAGAGCCGATCTGATAAAGATGAATACACTACAACCTCCTTATCAGCTCTATAACGGCCAGAGATTAGTAGTTATTCCTAAGATTGATTCTTCTGCAATTCAAGATGAACAAGATATTAGAGTTAGCGAGAACAGCGCAGATGCTCCTTTGCACGAACAAATCGAACAAAACAAAGAAAAAGATGCCAAAATAAACGAAGAAGATATCGAGGAAAGTGAAGAAGTCGTCGAAGTTGCGGAAGAAATAAAGGAATCCGATTACGAATGGCCTATTTCTGATGGTGCCGAAAAGGTCTCCAAACACTTCGGCGAGAGCGACAGCGGGATCGTGTTTGCGGCATCAGCTGGGACTCCAGTGCACGCAATAGCCGATGGAGTTGTTATGATTTCTGGGGTTCCAAGTGGAGAGGCCGCCGCATATGGCACGACCGTTGTGATAAAACATTCGAAACTAAAGAAACTATCCGTCTACGCCAATCTCAAAGAGGCTTCTGTTAAAGTTGGTGCCAAAGTCAAAAAAGGAGGCAAAATCGGCCTTGTCGGAAAGAGCGGAGTCATGGCAAAGACCCCTCAGCTGTATTTTGAGGTCAACGATATATCAGGAAAATCGCGAAAGCCAGAAGATCCTGAAAAACTCCTTGGAGAATAAGTTCTAGATATATTAGTCTTATTAAGATTTTTGATAAACTACATATAGGAAAAATTACGAAATGCTAGTTGTTACTGCAAATTGATTGCACATGCGCTATAATGAAATTTCACCATAGCAATCTTTGCAATTTTTTTAGGAGTAAGGCAATGAAAAAAAAGACAGTAGCTAAAGTATCTTTGTTGATAATGCTGGCGATGATGTCAACAAATGAGTCCGTATCAAGTGAAGCGGGAGACGGCAGACTGCAACAACAATACACAAAACAATTAAACACTACACAAGCAAACTTTAAAGCTCTAATGGATGCAAATAAAAAAGAAGACCTCTTAGCAGCTGTCGAAAAGTTCGAATTCGATCTACAAGAAATGATTGCTTACAGATTTTCAGATGAAATCAACTTGACGGCCAACAGTTGTGCACTCTGTGAAAATCTAATTGAAATAGGAAACGCGGTGGTTGATCAAAGGAAAGACTTCTGGGAGTCAATGAGGGAACACACCTTGGAAATCGCAAAACAAGTACAACAGGATGGCGAGATACTAATTCAAGGAAAGGTTAACGGAGAAGATTTTTGGAACTCAATAAAGGTAGTGCTACTTCTTTCTGACAGCATTATCGGTGAGATCGGTGCAAGTAGTATTAAAGGGGTCGGTGCAAATAGCGCTTCCTATCTTGATCTTATGGCAACGATGCAAAGTATTAACAAAAAAATGAAGAGATATCAGAGAGAGGATCCATTTACAAAAACTGAAGCTCTAACAGCGCTCTCTGGGCTTCAATTGTTAAAACAATCAATTTCCTCAAATCAATGTTTATTCAAAGCGAATCGACAACTTGGAGCGACATTTTGCTTTATGGAGGACATTATAAAACACATCGTTAAAGCTCCCTTGCAGGATAGTCAACATGCGATTTGGACATATATGACTGGCACCAATAGCGAGATAAACGAAAGTAGTCCAGTTAGAATTCAATCAAAAGCAGATGGCGACACAGACGAGGAGTCAGAGTCATCATTGTCCGCATTCGAAGAATTAGGAGAGGCGGAAAAAGTATAAATTATGGCGTGGTTTAGATCAAAAGTTACTCTTTGTTTGTAGACCATAAGAACTCGCAGGAATCGCTTCGGGAAAAAACCGAAGCGATCTCCTAACTTGTAAAAAGGACATCTCTGGTCTTTTTATGGAGCACTTCTACTGATCCGTTATTACTAAAGCCAAAAGAGCAGTTGATAGAGCCCTTTTTAAATCATCAATTTCTTTATTCTTATCTTCAACAGCTTTGTTTAAAAATTCGTTTTGATTAGCCAATTGACGACGGTGTCTAGTGACAAACTTAAAATAAGAGAATTATACTAAAACCATTTCGACGTTGCGAAGCTGCCCCCTGCGGAAAGCAAGCTTTTTGACGACAAAAAAACATAAAAGAGCGCGGCATTCAAGTCGGTTGAGTATATTTAAATGGATCTAAATAATTACAGCTCTTATCGCAATTTTAATCCGCTGCTGTTTTTCTGATCAATATCTGCAGCAAAAATTATCCCCTGGCAAAACATGAGAACCACAAGTGCGCTGCCTCCATATGAAAAGAAGGGTAAAGGGATTCCGACGACTGGGAGCAATCCACATACCATAGCTATGTTGATGAAGATATAAAAAAACAACATTGAGTTTAGGCCGAATATCAATATCTGACTAAATTTGCTTCTGGCTCTAAATGCAGCTGATAAATTATAAGCAAGCAATAATCCATAGAGGAATATTAATAGTAGACATCCGAAAAATCCTAGTTCTTCGCCAAGAGCCGCAAACACAAAATCCGTTTGCTTCTCTGGCAAAAAATCCAACTGACATTGCGTGCCGCTCAGGAGCCCCTTCCCCCAGAATCCTCCTGATCCCAAGGCTATTTGCGATTGAATGATGTGATAGCCAGCGCCACTTGGATCTGTTTCTGGAGACAAAAACATAAGGATCCTGTCTTTTTGATATTCATGCAAGGAACTCCAGAGGATTGGAGCTGAA
>CAXNGE010000017.1:0-6956 GCA_964201935.1 Alphaproteobacteria bacterium
GAATTCTCTGAATTTTTATATAAATTTGAACTTAAAAATGGCATAACCTGTGACAAATTTTGCTAGAACTCGTGGTTTTTTTAAGATTCATTATATGCAAATTAAAAGTGAATTTTCTAGAGTGAAACAGAGGAACTTCCGTCGATCTGTTGGATGTTGATATTGTCTCATATTTTCATATAAGCGGGCATGTGGCTTTTCTTTAATCGCGAATAAAGCCATCCGCGGATTGTTTTATGGGAGGATGACAATCAACCCTTGCGTTTATTTTTTCATAAAAGTGTGGAGGTTGTAAAGATATTTTTACGCCCATCTCAATCACAAGAAACACAAATGCATCTTCACATGTAGTCTTCTTCTTTGTTGTTCGCTGTTTCGATTACCACTCTTTGAGCTGACTCTTTTTTCTTGGTGTTGGTGCTTTTAAGACTTGGGTTTTCTTGAGATGCTTCTGTAATTTTACTAGCCTTTGAATCGACATTTTTTAATTGCTTGGGCGCCATGTTATTGCCATAATTAGCAGCGAAGCTCTTTTCCCCATACCAGACTGTATATTCAGTTTCATCTTTAGAGTTCACTGATTTTATAATGATTGCCACTTTGTCATTCCGAATATTGCTCTCGAACTCATTTATTCCCAGTTTTATCTTAGAAGAATCGGTGAGTCCATCAATTCCAAAGAACGGATTAATTTTATATAGGAGCCATTTTCCATTTCCATTCTTCGCGAATTTCTCCATAATGCCAAGAGTTTTAAAAGGAACAATTCCAAAACTACCTGCCATAGATTCGTCAGCTATTCCAATGTTTTTCTTTTCGCTAGATGGATATGGGATTCGATAATCGCTATTAATAAAGTGTGCTCCTATTGCTCTTATGACGAAATCGATATTCGCCTGTGTCTTTTGGTTGACGTTAAATTTCGATACAGAGTTCATTTGAGAGATGAATATACTGGAGATGATTCCCATTATCAACAAGCTGATAGATACTTCAATCAACGAAAATCCATCTAATAAAACTTTCTTTTTCATATTGACCTTGGTACAATCTCGTACGGTACATAACATTATTTATTCTATAAAAAAATGTCAGACAATACTTCTGTAATTTTAATTCCGGCCAGATTAAATTCCTCAAGGTTCCCAAGAAAAATATTGGCTCCAATTGATGGAAAGCCTCTTATCGTAAGGGTTTTTGAGGAAGCCAAGAAGTCGGGATGTGAGGATATCTATGTCGCTTGCTGTTCTTTGGAGGTCAAGGAGATTGTCGAGAGTTATGGAGGTAAGGCTATAATAACAGATCCGGATCTGCCATCAGGAACAGACAGGGTTTTTGCAGCTCTATCGAAACTTGAAAAGAAACCTAAGTTTGTTGTCAATCTCCAAGGAGATACTCCGATATTTGATGAAAGTATTATCCCGACAATTTTGAGTGTCATCCAAAACAACGACTTGATAGAAATTGCCACCCCAGTTGTCAGAAAAATATGCAAACTTGGATCTGAGAACCAGAATGTTGTGAAGGTCGTCTTCAACAATATGGAAAAAAACGAACCTGGAAAAGCGCTATACTTTTCTAGGAATCATATTCCGAGCGGATCTGACTATTTCTATTCCCACATGGGAATTTATGCCTACAGATACGAAGCAATCGAAAAATTTGTTTCACTCAAGACATCTTTTTTGGAGATAACTGAACGTTTAGAGCAACTGAGGGCTCTACAGAATGGCATGAATATCTGGGCTGTTCCCGTTCATGGAGATGCGATTGCCGTCGACACACCAGAGGATCTAGAATTCGCCATACGATTCCTTGAGAATGCCGTTTGATATTAGAGCTAACGGCATTTAATTCATGGTCAGGGCCACATTTTTTTGATCTCAATGTAAAGACAGAAGGCTACCGAATGATGCATATTTTTACAGCACTTCAAAGTCTCGGATGAGGCCATGATATATTGCCTTTAATTTCTCCAGGTCTTTGATTTCTATAAATTCGTTGGTGATATGAGCATTGGCAACTGGAGCGCCTATCTCCACGACATCTGTGATTTCTCTGATGGAAACAGCATCCGAATTTCCTCCGAGTGTTCCAATCTCTGGAATTTTGCCTATCGTTTTTTCGATGGAAGTTTTTAGAAATTTAATAAACTTTTCTGAGGCTCCAATGAAAGGGTAACCAAATCTTTCGAAGCTAACATCGATATTGCTCGACAATTGATCTGTGATAAATTGCTCTAGTTTTTCAAATGTCCACTCTGTGTTGAATCTGATGTTCATTTTAGCAGATGCCTGAACGGGGACAATATTTCTGACATCATTTCCTATGTCAATGGAAGTTATCTCAAGATTTGATGGAGCGAAGTTTTTGTTGCCATTGTCAAGTTTAAGGGATGTAAGTTTGCTTAATGTCTCTATGAATCCATGAATATGATTGCCATATTTGGCGGTATTGACAACATGACATTGCGTTCCTTTTGAGGTTAGATTAACATTCAAGCTTCCTCTGCATCCGTTTTTGATATATTCTCCCGACTCTTTTGGAGAGCAACTCTCGCAAAGAACGCAGGCGGTTATGTGTTCTTGAGATCCCTTGAGATGTTGGACAGCGCTAGCCATGCCATCCTCTGCCATAATTTCCTCATCGCTCGTTAGAAGAACGCTGATGGAAAAATCTGGCTCTTTTTCAGAGAGGAAACAATGAATAGCAGATAGACAGGAGGCTAAAGGCCCCTTCATGTCATTAACCCCTCTGCCGAAAAGCTTTCCGTCTTTCTCGGTTAGCTCAAATGGATCTGACTTCCAGCCGTCAAGAGGAGGAACAACATCGACATGACCAGCAAAACAAAGATTTTTTTGAGAGGTTCCGAATTTTGCATATAAATTTGTTGTCTCTCCAAATTGAAATTTCTGGCATAAAAACCCAAGCGAGCCGAGAAATCCTGAAATATAATCTATGGCTCCATCGTCATTCGGCGTTAAACTCCTGCATTTTACCAGATCCTTTAAAATTTCTAAAATGATGGCATCCATTGAAACAATATATTTTTTAATAATCTCCGTAGAAGAATAGCATTTATTTGTTTGCTTTTGCATCAACAATTTCGCTACACTATCTGCATATAAATTCTCTGATGGTCATCTGTAGACATGAGCAAGAGACGAATAGCAAGGCGGCGGTTTGCTAAAAAGAAGTCTTTTTTTGGCATTCTTTTTAAGTATATTCTATACTCCGGGCTTTGTGGAATGGCTGTTATATCTTGCATCTTGTTATATTTCACAAAAGATCTGCCGGATCTCAAAAATCTCAAGACAGAAGTTAGATCTCCCTCCGTCGTTATGCAAACATATGACGGGAATATTATAGGCTCATATGGAGATCTTTACGAGGATGTTGTAAGGGTCGAAGATCTTCCCAAACATGTTCCTGCTGCCTTCATGGCAGTTGAAGACAAAAGATTTCTCCAGCACTTTGGGATAGACTTTATAGGATTCTTCAGAGCCGCATACCAGAATTATGTTTCTGGCCGGGTGGTGCAGGGAGGATCGACAATCACCCAGCAATTGGCCAAGAATATCTTAATATCTGAGGGACTAGTCACTCACTATGACCGATCCTTGAGCCGAAAGATAAGAGAGCTTCTCATGGCTGTCTGGCTCGAGCACAAGTTCTCCAAAAAAGAAATCATGATGATGTATTTGAACAGGGTTTATTTTGGGGCTGGCACTTTTGGAATAGATGCTGCCTCAAGGAAATATTTTAATAAATCTGCAAAAGATCTGAGCGTTTTTGAAGCGGCGATTCTTGCGGGTCTTCTGAAAGCTCCAACGAAATATAGTCCTTCAAATCATCCGGATTTTGCGAGTGAGAGAGCGGCGGTTGTTCTTGAAACAATGCAGGCTCAAGGCTTCATTAAAAGCGCAAAGGAAATTATTGCAACACAAGCCAAGGCCGCAATTTCTAATGATTCTAAAGCACAAAGTGGGTATATGTATTTCTGTGATTTTGCGTATGAGCAAGCAAAGAAAATCCTTGGGGAAATTGAGGATGATATAATAATAGTCACAACTTTCGACGAACACAAGCAGAAGGCCGCCGAAGAATCCGTGAATTTTCACATAAAGACTGAAAGTGAGAACTATAAATTCTCACAGAGCGCATTTATCTGTCTTGGAAGAGACGGAGCCGTTCAAGCGATGGTTGGAGGCAAAAACTATTCTCTCACTCAATTTAATAGGGCGACACAGGCCATCAGAATGCCTGGCTCCGCTTTCAAGCTGTTTGTATATGGGGCGGCTCTCGAGCATGGCTATCAACTGGTGGACATGATCTCTGACGCTCCTTTCACTAGTGTTAATTGGAATCCGAAGAACTATAAATATAAACCACAAGGAAGCATTTCTATCTTAGATGCATTTACAAAATCTGTTAATAGCGTTAGCATAAGATTGGCTCACACAATCGGCCTGAAAAAGGTCTCAGAGTTTGCCGGCAGGCTTGGAATTGATGGTGTCTCTGTCAATGATTTAAGCGTTGCTCTTGGAACAACTCCCGTTATTTTAAAAGACTTAGTTGCAGCCTATACGTCGTTTATGGACGGCCTTCCGATTTGGCCATATTGCATACTGGAAATCAGAACAAAATCTGGAGATATTTTATATCAACATAACAAAGAAAGAAAAAAACCAATAATAGACGAAGACTTGTTGACATCTTGCAGAACTCTTCTGCGTTCAGTTGTTCAAAGAGGTTCAGGCCGAGTCGTTAATCTTAATGATTTTATCTTTGGAAAAACTGGCACGAATGGAGATTCAGACGCTTGGTTTATAGGATTTCATGACCCACAAAAAAAAGAGGAAGGGTTTTCCTTTGGGGCTTGGGTTGGGAACGACAAGGATTCCGATAAGATGGCAGCACATTCAACAGGAAGCCGAATTCCAGCGAGGATATCCAAGATGTTCATAGAGAAAGTTCTCTCTCAAGAGTCTAAAGAAACAACCACAGATGAGCATAAGTTACCAAAGAACTATGTTGAAAAAAACCTGAAGATAGAGAAGAGAAATGGTCTTGACGATTTGCTTGACAAAGCTAGTTCTAAAAAAAAGGAAATATCTGAATCGGAGATAGAAATCGCCGAGGAAGCCACAAATTATGCTTCCGAACGTGAGGCACAAGAGACGAATAATTTCGCGGATACATTAAATCGTTGAGAATTTTCAAATAAAGATAGTTTTGATATATGCGAAAAAATTCCAGATCACATCGTATTTACAAGAGCAAGAAGCAAAATAGTAACTAATGTAATGTTCGAAATATTCTCTGATTTTAGAAGTGAGTTGAAGAGGAGCGGATATATAAACGAAATTTTCACCTTCGTTGATGCTGCGCATCTGATTGCCAAGACGAGGCCTAGGGGATGGAAAATCTAAGTCTTCGCCCTGATCTTCCCCCAGCCTTTAATGTGCCAGCATAATTTCTCGCTTGCATCAGTATCGCAAAATGTCGTATAAAACTATAAATGACCTGCAATAACAAAAGCATTATGTCAAAGTTTTTTCTGAAGATACTAGCCGTCCTGCTGCTTTTAACGCCTCAATCACAATCCTCTGAAGCTGAAGATGTTCACGTGTTTTATGAGTCAGACAATGCCTTCGTTATGCCTCTGACCGTTTCGATAGCGTCACTTATTTATCATGTAACTCCGAATGAAAATCTAACGGTTCATATTTTGGAAGCCGGAATCACCAAAGAAAATCAAAAAAACATGGATTCCACGCTACACAAGCAATTCCCCAATAAAAAATTCAAATTGGATTTTATAAAATTCGATGAGAAATTGGTGAGCGGCATAGATTCTTATAAATGGCCTAAGTTTATATATACCAGACTCTTTATGGCAAGGCTGTTACCGCCTTCAGCCAAAAGATGCGTGCATATCGACGCAGACACTGTTCTTGTTGATAATATCAGAAAAGTTTTCGATACCCCTCTTGACGAAAAACAGGTCATTGCCTTCTCTGAGGCTCAAACTGACATCGATTTAGCCGCGAAGGATCTTTCTGGGTTTCACATCCGCAACTGGGGAATATTGCCACATCAAGCTCAAGGAGGCCTTGTCCTCTTGGATTTAGACAAAATCAGGAACCTTGGACTAGAAGAAAAGTGGAAAAGAACTCTCATAGAAAATCAAAAAGATAAGGATATGTTCACGGACGAGCATCTCTTGATGATAATGTCGGCAGAAACGAAGAAAATTCTGCCTCCAGAATGCAATGTCGTCACGGAAAGAGTCGATATCTCTAGCGAAAACCTGAATAACTTCAGTTATCACCAATACACAAAGAATGGGGACAAGATAACGAAAGCAACCTTTAAACATACGTCCGATCCAATTATGATTCATTATGCAGCTAGGTTTAAACCATGGAACTATTATCAAAAAAGAGAGGAATGGGCTAAAATACAAGCTCCATTTTTATATGATCTATGGTATAAATATTATGAGATCGCAGGATTTGATGGCGCTCCAGACAAAACAAAGAAGAAAAATCTTATTAATTCTTTGGTTGATTCTGTGTCAAAATTATTTAATAATCTGTTTTAGTAAATGACTCGCCTTACTTACCGTCAGTTTTTTTTGGAAAGAGGATGGCAGTTATCATAAACCTCTGAGATATATTTTTTGGCAACGTCTGTGTATATCTGGGTTGATGTAATTGAGGCGTGTCCGAGAAGCTCCTGAACGCTTCTGAGATCGCCTGTGCTTTCCATGAGATGAGTTGCGCAACTGTGTCTTAGAGCGTGAGGAGTGACTGATCCAGCCAGCCCCAGAGTCTTCCTCGCCTCTTGCAAAAGTTTTTGAACAGCGGTGGCGCCCAACCTTCCTCCGTCCTTGTTAACAAACAACGCCTCAGAATTAGTTGTGTCTATTGAGTTAATATATTCTACTAGCA
>CAXNGE010000018.1:0-6696 GCA_964201935.1 Alphaproteobacteria bacterium
GTTTTTATAATAGACATCTATAAAATCAACGACCGCACCATGAAAAAATCTGTCCAGAAGGTTTCCAATTGCTCCTCCTATCAATAAAGAACACAATAATTGCTCGATTGGAGCTTTTAGCTTGAAAAACACGTATATCAAAAATAGCACGCAAATGATAGTCAGAGCTATTATGAAATAGTATTCCAACAGGGTGTTTGGAGACAGGAGACCAAAACTCGTGCCGAAATTAAATGTTAAAACCAAATTTAATCCTGGAAAGACGTTTAGAAATCTGCCAGGTGGAGGAAAAGCCAGGATACTCCATTTCGAGGCCTGATCTATGAGAATCGAAAATGCGCACAAAACCAAGCAAAACCAAGTAAGTTTTTTATCGCGAATCATTAGAACTACCTCCTCTGATGGCCTCTATAATGCTTTGTTTCGTCAATACCACTGGCAAAATTATAGGATCCTTAGCGCCTCCTGGATAATAGACATAGAAAGGAACGGACGTCGTGCCGAATTTTTCTAAGAGCTTTGTTATGATAGCGTCTCTGTGAGTCCAATCGCACTCTATAGCAAAAACAGAATTCTTTTCAAAGGCGGCGATGACTTCTTTGTCCTCAAATACCCTGTGATTAAACTGACAATTTAGGCACCAAGAAGCGCTGAAATTCAAGAAAATAGGCTTCCTTTGAATTTTCGCATTATCGAAAGCTTCCTCCGAATAATTTTGCCATTTTATTCCAATTTCCGATTCCTCTGTGTTGGCAAATTGAACAGCGGCAACTCCTGAGAGCATGATTCCCAAAACAGCGGATACTAACAGTGTCTTAGATGTTTTTGTCTTCCCAAAGAGCCAAATACAGAGAGATAACGAGATAAGAGCAAGCAAGATTTTCATGACATTTGCAATGCCAACTTCTGCAGATAAAACCCAGATAAACCAAACGCAGGAGAAGAGCATGACAAACCCCATGATTCCCTTGAAAGTTTCCATCCAATTTCCAGGTCTTGGAAAAATCTTCACCGCACTAGGAAATAGGGAAATCGCCAGGAAAGGAAAGGCCACTCCAATGCCAAGTGCTGCAAAAATGCACTCCGATTCGAAAGTGTTTCCGTATAAAAGCGCAGAGGCTATAGAAATTCCTGCAAAAGGTCCGACGCAGGCCGCAGAAACAAGAGCCCCAAAGACCCCACTAAAGAAAGATTTTACGTATTCGCCTTTTATATGCAATTTCATCCTGGGCATTCCGGGTAATGCAAAATTATATACCCCAAAGAAATTTAGGGCGCATAATAAAAAAGCTATTAAAATTCCAACGACAAATTTTGGCTCCTGCATATAGAATCCCCAGCCGACATCTGCCATCGATTGCCTGAGAATCAACAGAACAGAGCCCAGAGTCAGAAACGTTATTATCGTCCCTGAGGCAAAGAGAATCCCATGTTTTTTTATAGAGGCAGATCCAGAACTATCTGAATCTCCAGAAGCTTTAACGATTCCAAAAATTTTCATTGAAATAATTGGGAAGACACATGGCATAAAGTTCAGTATTATTCCGCCGAGCAGTCCAAAGAGCAACATCAAAACGAAAGAGAAGCTTCCAGCTTTCTCAAGCTCTTGGGATGTTTTCGGCCAATCATTCTTTGAAAACAGTCCATTCAATGGCAAGACTCCTTCTTCTTGAATAGGCTTGCACATGCTCCCACAGATGACATAAAATAAGTCATATCCTATAGGCTTTGTTTTATCCTCTGGCTTCAAAGAGTAAATTAATTTTAGATTTTTTGTGTAGCCGGAATATTCACTCTTTGTTCCATCGGGCTCGAGAATTTGTTCAGCCTTTGGCCATGTGACGTCCAGAACCTTCGCATTTTTCCAATCGATATTCGGGGAAAGCGATTTCCCCTTTCCTTCTGGAGAAGTCAAATGCTCACCAACTGGGATATCGAATTCCACAGCAACATCAATCTTACTTGCGGACGAGAGTCCGACTTCATTAATAGATGTCCTAAAGGCAACCTTGGAGTTTGATTGAATAGTTGAAACCAGAAGCAGGAAAAGGCAGCGTAAAAACCAACTAATTGTTCGTCTTTTTGGAATCATAGCGAGCTTCCCCTTTTAAAATAGGGCGCTCTGGAGATCCATTACGCCCGCATGCAGTTAACGCAAACAAAACCATGGAAAATAGCAATAAGAAACAAAGTTGGTGGGCGATGACGGATTCGAACCGCCGACCCCCTCGGTGTAAACGAGATGCTCTACCACTGAGCCAATCGCCCAACATATCTCTATTGTATATCACGTTTCATTGCAATGGCAATATTTTTATTGAGCCACAGCTTCTTTCAGCTGCTTTCCTGGCTTAAATTTCGGGATATTTCTTGCGGCAATCGTCATAGGCTCTTTCGTTTTCATATTTCTTCCCTCAGACTCCGCTCTGTGCATAACTTTGAAAGTTCCAAAACCAATTAGCCTAATCTCTTCGCCCTTTGATAATTCGGTTGTTACAGTTTCAATAAATGCATTCAACGCTTTTTCAGCTTCAACCTTCTTTAATCCAGAAAGCTCGGCTATGCTGGAAATTAAATCGACCCTATTCACTTTTAAAACCTCTAAAATATTAATAATAACCTTTATTCATGCTACTATCAAATTCCCGACCTCGTCAACAGCTTTTTTTCACAAGAATGTTATTTGCAGGAAAATTACACAAAACTCGGATTTTGAGCAGGTTTGGAACAAAAAATTATCTGTAATTTAGGTTTTTTCGTGTGGGTTGGAACTTGGTAGCGGCGTTTATTCTATAATTTTAGAAATCTTTCTCCAAGGCTGAGAATGCAAGCCCACAGCCATTGCGATATTGAATGAGTTTTGAATCTTTGTTTTTAATGACAGTTTGAGTTGCGGGAGGGGGATGGCAAGTTTCGTCCCCATACTGCTATCATCAAAATATTTTCACGCCCATTGAAAATCATCGCCTCTCAATCTGTGGATTTTTTTATGGAACTGTCATATAATCCTTAATATATGACTTTGTACGGATAGTTTTTGTGTTTAATCGTATTTTTGGTTTTTTATCAACTGACATGGCTATAGATTTGGGAACGGCAAACACTTTAGTGTATGTCAATGGCAAGGGAGTCGTTTTAAATGAGCCGTCCGTCGTTGCTGTCGCCATGATCAATGGAAGACCCTCCGTCTTGGCCGTTGGAGAGGAAGCAAAGCAAATGTTGGGAAGAACTCCGGGGCACATAAAGGCTATTCGACCTCTGAGGGACGGAGTTATCGCTGACTTTGAGGTAGCCGAAGAAATGATTAAACACTTTATAAAAAAAGTCCATAATCGCGGAATCTTCACCGCTCCAAGGATAATAATTTGCGTGCCATATGGTGCCACAGCCGTCGAGAGAAGGGCTATACAAGAATCTGCAGAAGGCGCGGGAGCAAGAGAGGTTTATCTCATAGAAGAGCCAATGGCCGCCGCCATAGGAGCAGGACTTCCGGTGTCTGAGCCTATTGGATCAATCGTTGTTGATATTGGAGGAGGGACAACAGAGGTCGCCATCATTTCTCTGGGAGGGATCGTTTATGCAGCTTCCTTGAGGGTTGGCGGAGACAGAATGGACGATGAAATAATCTCTTATATCAGAAAGAATTTCAATCTTCTGATCGGTGAAGCGACGGCCGAGAGGATCAAGAAGGAGATAGGTTCAGCTCTTTGCACTCCGAATAGCAAGGATATCAAGATGTCGATAAAGGGAAGGAGCTTGCTAGATGGAAATCCGAGAGACATAGAAATAACTCAAAAACATGTTGCAGAAGCTCTGATGGATCCAGTTGCCGCAATCGCTAGCGGAGTTAAAGAGGCTCTAGAAAAAACACCTCCAGAACTTGTGGCTGATATCATAGATAGTGGCATAACTTTGACAGGAGGAGGAGCTCTATTGCAAAATTTGGATAGTGTTATTGCTCACATAACAGGCGTGACCACAAAGGTTGCTGACAATCCTTTGAACTGCGTTGTCCTGGGCACGGGAAAGGCCTTAGCTGAGGCAGGTAAGCCTGGATCAATTCTATTGAAATCCTATTAGGAGTTTGTGATGTTGGGATCGTTTATAACAATAACGTTTAGGTTGCTTATAAGCATTATAGATTGCATACAATATTTGCTTATGGGGTATATCATCCTCGGTTGGGTTGTTTTCTTCGGCCTTGTAAAGAACAGAGAGGGGGCTCTTATAAAGATTTATGTGTTTTTAATGACAAAAATGGAGCCTATCCTCGGTCTCGTTAGAAGATTCCTTCCGCCAATTGCCGGGCTTGATTTCTCAGCGTTGGTTGTCTTTTTTCTTACCCATATGCTGAAGATTTTGCTTGTCGTTATTGGAAACGCAATTCTAAGAGCTTTATATGGATGACATTGATCTTACTATTGCTCAGGTTATTGAGAAGTATGGTCTCCTGAGAGACAAATCAAGATCTAAGTCTTTTGGGCAGCATTTTTTGTGCGATTCGTCTCTTCTTCGAAAGATTGCAATATGCGCAGCTCCCTTCGATGAATCTTGCGACATCGTCGAAATTGGACCGGGGCCTGGTGGATTGACTCGGGCTATCCTTGAAGTTTCCAACCATAACAATAAACTCTTTTGCATTGAGAAGGATGAGTCTCTAAGTCCTGTTCACGATAACCTGAATCAGAGATTCCATAAGGAACGGCTTGAGTTTATATATGCCGATGCCTTGGATATAAAACTTCAGGGACTGACAGATAAGGGCATTGTCATTATTTCAAACTTACCATACAACGTTGGCACAAAGATTTTGCTCAATTGGCTCCTTGATCTTCGAAATATAAAGAAGATGGTTTTGATGTTTCAAAAGGAAGTTGCCGATCGAATTTGCGCAAAAGTTGGCACGAAAGAATACGGCAGATTGAGCGTTATTGCTCAGTTGCTTTGCAATACCGAAAAGCTTTTTAACGTCTCCAATTTAGCTTTTTATCCTCCTCCGAAGGTTGTTTCCTCGGTTGTTAAGTTGACTCCGAAATCCTTAGATATCCCGAGTTTGCGAGCTTTTGAGCATCTAACGAACGTTTGTTTCCAGCATAGAAGGAAGACGATATACTCGATCTTAAGGGGGGCATACAAAGGAACTGATATTGAAAAGATCCTAGGAGAATGTGAGATAGAAAAACTAGCTCGTCCAGAAACAGTATCTCCAGAAAAGTTTTGGCAATTGTCAGTGGCTATTGACTGTGTTAGATCAGCTGCGATCAGTTAAAGTAGATAGTTTGGCGAACGATTGTGAAGAAGAATCAAGACAAGAATATCAAGTCTGTTGTGACCGCATTCAACTTATATATATGCTTTTGTGAAGCCAATTAATTTGACGGCCGGGTCTAAATCTTCTCGGTATTAAACGCGAGCCAAGCAAGAGTCTGCGTGTCTTCCTTTAACATCCCGTGGAATTTTTCGTATGTTCGCTTGTGATATGCATTAATCCAATCTAATTCAGAGGAAGAAAACAAACTTGGATCAATAAGCTTCCTGCAAAATGGAATATAATTCAAAGTTTCAAAGCATAAGAATTCTGAGTCGCCAATTCTTTTTGAGAGAAGCATATTCTCCAGACGGATTCCAAAGTCTTCGTCATAGACTCCCGGCTCGACAGTTGTGATCATATCTGCCGTTATTCTGTCGTGCGATGCCTGAGATATGCTCGGAGGTTCATGGACATTTCCAAACGTTCCAATCCCGTGTCCTGTTCCAAAGTGATAATCAAATGACTCTTGCCAAAGATGATATCTTGCGAGCGTGTCTAATGAGGAGGCCTTAGTGTTTTCCGGAAATTTCGCAGTTGAAAACAGTATGATAGATTTCAAAATAACGGAATACAATCGCTTAAACGGCAAAGGACAATCGTCACCTATGTATATTGTTCTTGTCATATCGGTCGTGCCATATTCAAAATGAACGCCAGCATCGAATAAAAACAAACCACGCCCAGTTATTTTTGTATTTCCGCAATCATTGGGATTATAATGAACAATGCTCGTGTTTTTTCCAAAGGCAGAGATTGGATTGAAGCTAAGGCCAACGCTTCTGAATAGAGAATTAGCTATTTTTTCGAAATAAGATATGACATCAATCTCAGAGACTCCTTCATGATTTTCCAGCCAGGCCAAGGTCTTGATGAAAGCAAAGGACGTTACCTCTGCGGCCTTCTTCTGATTTTCTATTTCGGTTTTGTTTTTAATGCGCTCGAAAGATAGCTGCGTCTTGTCAAGTTGCTGAATGTTTATGCCGTGTTTTTGAAGGGCTAATGCAAAATGAGCTGGAGTGTTTTCATAATCAATCCCTATGTTTTTACCTTCAATTCTCTGAAATATTTCTTCGAAATATTGAATTTGGCACATATCAAAATCCTCATGAGGGAAGGCAAGGCTCAAATCCGAAAAAACAAAGGGGCGGCCTGCTTTCGGAATAAATGCTAAACAATTGGCAAGAACTCCTTTGTCATGAGCCGGAATGTTTCTCCTGAGCCCAAAAATCCAGCCGATGAGAATTTTGTTGGCAATCAAAATTCCATCAACACCAATAGAGTCTTGTATTTTTTTTATTCTGGATGATATTGGCTCCCCCATATCATCTTGGCTCACAATTCTTAAGAATATATCGGAATTTTGTTGAACTTCCCTAAGTGGCATG
>CAXNGE010000019.1:0-6667 GCA_964201935.1 Alphaproteobacteria bacterium
CCTTCATTTAACCTGAAGACGATCACGCCTTGTGAGACTCTCCTTGTTATCCTGATGTCCTCAACAGAACATCTCATGATTCTGCCTGTGTCTGTTATAAGCATTATGTGAGTGTCAAGAGTCACAGGGAATGAAGCAACGATATTTCCATTCTTTTTGGTTATAGAAAGGTTTGTGAAGCCTTGGGTCCCGCGGCTCGTTGATCTGTATTCATAGAACGAAGAGACTTTTCCAAAGCCCCTTTCTGTTATCGTTAGGATGAACTTTTCATTCTGAGCAAGAGTGGTCATTCTGTCTTCGATGAGGCCGCTTGTGACGTTCGTTTTCTTGGCGATCTTTCTCAGAGAGTCAGAGTTCTTCAGATATTCCTCTCTTTCCTCCATATTGTCTATTTCCCATTTATCTAGGATTGCCATGGAAATGACCTCGTCGCCATCTTTGAGTTTTATTCCGCGAACTCCATTTGAGGCTCTTCCAACGAAGACTCTGACATCATTCACAGAGAACCTATTGCAGACTCCATTTTTGGTTGAAATGAAGACATCGTCATTAGAACCTGCAAGAGCGACTCTTATCAGCTTCTCATTTTCATCTAGGGATATTGCTCTCTTGCCATTCGATTGAATGCTTGCAAAATCCTCAAATTTATTTCTTCTGACGTTCCCAAAGGAAGTTGTAAACACCAACGTCTTGTTTTCAAGGTCTTCATCCTGCCTGACTATCAATATCGTTGAGATCTTTTCTTTCTCCTCAATTGGTAGCATGTTGACGAGAGCCCTGCCTTTTGATGTTGGAGAAGATAGAGGAAGTTTATGAACTCGCATTTTGTAGACCTTGCCCGTTGAAGAGAAGAACAAAATATCATCGTGAGTGTTGGCTATGATAACGTCTTCAACTATATCCTCTTCCTTCGTCTCCATTCCATTCCTGCCTCGGCCTCCGCGTTTTTGAGATCTGTATGCCGATAATGGAACCCGCTTAATGTATCCGCCAAGAGTGTGAGTAACGACCATGTCTTCCTTCTGGATCAGGTCTTCATCGTCAACATTCTCAAAGGTCTGTTGAATTTGAGTCAGCCTTGGAGTTCCGTATTTTGCCTTAACATCGGATAGCTCGTCTTTGATTATCTGGATGACTCTTTCTCTTGAGCCAAGAATCGAAAGCAAATCATTTATCTGATCAACAACTTCATTTAGATCATTTTGGATTTTATCTCTCTCGAGTCCTGTCAGCCTGTGGAGCCTCAAATCGAGGATGGCATTAGCTTGATTTTCCGAAAGCTGGTAGGTTTTCTTTTCTTCCAGCTGGATTCCATCTACTCTCTCGAGCAGAGGCCTAATGTTGTCGGCATCAAAAACTTCTTTCATTAAAATTTCTTTTGCCTCAGATTTATCGGCAGACCCTCTAATGATCTTAATAACTCTATCGATATTCGCTATAGCTATGGCAAAACCTAGAAGAACATGAGCCTTCTCCCGAGCTTTTTTTAAATTGAACTTGCTTCTTCTGATTATAACTTCATGCCTGAAATCGAGAAAATGATCTATAATTTCTCGAAGTGACAATTGCAAAGGTTTATTCTTAACGAGAGCCAACATGTTATATCCAAAACTTGTCTGCATCTGTGTGAATTTAAATAGCTGATTTAAAATAACTTCGGCAATTGCATCCCTCTTGATTTCAACAACAATTCGAACTCCGTCTTTGTTAGATTCATCTCTGATATCACTTATGCCTTCGACCGTTTTATCCTTAACAAGTTCGGCGATTTTTTCAACGAGTTTCGCCTTATTGACTTGATATGGAATCTCATGAACGATGATGGCTTCTCTGTCTCCGTGGGTTTTCACGATGCTGGTCTTAGACCTAACGAGAACAGAACCTCTCCCAGTGTTGAATGCATTCCCAACACCACCAGTTCCAAGAAGAATTCCGCCAGTTGGGAAGTCAGGGCCTAGGATATAGTTCTGCATGAGCTCTTCAGTTGTTATCTCTGGATTGTCAATGATTGCGACACAGGCGTCGATAACTTCTCCAAGATTATGAGTCGGAATATATGTAGCCATGCCAACGGCGATTCCACCCCCGCCATTCACGAGAAGATTTGGGAATTTTGCGGGAAGGACGGTTGGCTCCTCAATCGTATTATCATAGTTTGGTCTGAAATTAACGGTATCATCATCGATATCGGCAACTAGCTCATGCGCCGCCGAAGACATTCTCGCCTCTGTGTACCTTGGAGCAGCTGCAGAATCTCCGTCCATAGATCCGAAGTTGCCCTGACCATCAACGAGGGGTAATCGTAAGCTGAAATCTTGAGCCAAACGAACCATGGTGTCATAAATCGCCGCATCTCCGTGAGGATGATATTTACCCATCACTTCTCCAACGACTCTTGCAGATTTTCTATAGGGTTTGTTGTGGTGATTTCCTGTTTCATTCATCGCATAGATGATCCGCCTATGAACAGGTTTCAGCCCATCCCTAACATCCGGCAAAGCCCTTGAAACGATAACACTCATTGCATAATCCAAGTAGGATTTTTGCATCTCTTCTTCGATAGGGATTATCGTGATGTTTTCCTTGTTTTCCATGGTCTGATTTCAACAAAAGCTTTCGCACTATTGTATCAGATTTTGCAGGAATTTAACAGAGAGAACTTTATTAATGAAGTGGCTTGCTCTCAGGTTAGATGTTCTGTTATTGCATAATTTCGACTGCGTGAACTATAATTTGTCCCATTCAGCAAACATTGCAAATACAGTCTGACAACTCTTTTTTGTAATTATTGCAAGCTGCCGTTGTCTGAGTTTCTCTTGCTTATACTGGAAAGTTGCTTTTTTGCTACGAACCTCCGCTTCATATTGCATCAGTTTCGGCCTCGCTTTTATAGCTATTTTAATCTGTCTCTTTTTATATTGGCGCACGTAATCCATAAGACTCACTAAGTGTTGTTTTAGCGCCTTCGTTGCTTCTTTCTGTCTAATTTTGCAAACGGAGTTTTCATCCACCAATTCATCAAGGCTGACTGTAGGAATAGGAGGCAACTCACTTTGCGCATGTGGGCGTTGTGTAGCGATCTCTTCGAAATTAATGCTGACATCGATACTGACGTTATTAACAGAAAGCAATGCAACGCCTGGATAATAATCTGTCAAAGTCAAACTGTTATTTGCCGTTGAAAAAGACGCTGCGCTCAGCGCAAGTAATGCTATTAACATTTTTCTTATCATGCCAAACATGATTTGCTTACCAACATCATTGCTGCCATCAATAGATTGCAACATTTCGAAAGGCAAATCAATTGTTTTTTGCAAGCCCATTTTTCAATTGGTCGGCATTCCGGGGCTTTGTGTTGAGAATTGCCTATTGATCTATGGGAGTTTCGTGATCTCGAACTCTTTCGGGTTGCGGAATACCATTTATAAAAGCACCTTCATGTGCAAGCTGTCCATTCTCTAGGTATGACTTACCTTGGCCATGAGCTTTGCCATCTTTCGACTCTCCTTCGTATTGTAGCGCTCCATTTTCGTAGTATGACCTACCTTGGCCATGAATTTTTCCATCCTTTAAATCCCCATCGTATAGTAGCTGTCCATTCTCGAAGTAGCATTTCCCTTGGCCATCAGCTTTGCCGTCCTTAGATTCCCCTTCGTATTGCAGCACTCCATTTTCGAAGTATAATTTTCCTTGGCCATGAAATTTTTTATCTTTAAAGGATCCTTTGTATTGCAGACTCCCATTCTCGAAGTATAAATTGCCTTCTCCATTGAACGTGTCGTTGTTGAACGATCCTTCGTAATATATTGTTCCATCCTCTCTGAATAACTTACCTTGACCATCTAATCTGCCTGCTTTAAAGTTCCCTTCGTACCTCGCTCCACTTTTGTAGTAATATTTACCCGGCCCATTAGGTTCGTTATCTTCAAATTCTCCGTCGTGTTGTAGAGTACCGTCCTCGCGATAGCATTTTCCTTGGCCATGAAATTTTCCATCTTTCCACTCTCCTTCTTGTTTTAGCTGTCCACTTCCGTAATATACCTTACCTTCACCATCCCATTTACTGTCTTTGTACCCTCCTTCATACTGTAACTTCCCATTCTTGGAGTATAGCTTGCCTTGGCCATTCAGTTTGCCGCCCTTGAGCCCCCCTTCGTATCTCCAGCCCTGCTCGCTGTATATTTTCCCTTTTCCCTCAAAATTGCCAGCTTTCAATTCGCCTTCGTATCTCAATTCTCCTTTCTTATCGTAGTACTTGCCTTGTCCATGAGCTTTTCCATTAACCAGATCTCCAGAATAGCAGCCATATTGATATTGGAGTCTTTCAACTTTGCCTGTGAATGGAGTGCTCGTTGCTCCGATGTATGCGCAAGATTCTCCATTTTTCTGTTCAACTCTAAGTTCGAGTTCTCCTTGCTTTTGCAGTAAAGAAAATTCGATCATGTGTTGCTGAGGCACTGCTTCCTCCACAAAAAGAGGCTGCCCAGCTTTATCTTGCGTCAATTCTCGCAAATCTGATGGTTGTTCCGTAGCCACCAGATTATTCACAGCTAACGATGCTATTGCTAAAGAAATAATGAGTTTAGACATGGATTTCCTGAAAATTACCACCTATTATCAGGATAGCATATAGTCTTTGAAAAGGTCATTCTCATTTTTGCAGATCCACTAACCAAATGGCAAAGATTTATCTTTCAATTTCCTTTGAAATCAGTCAAAATTTACAGCGGGTATAGTTGTAGTATGAAACATCCGATGGCCGAGAAAAATGAAAATTTCAAAATAGCTGCGAAAAACAGAAGAGCTAAATTTGATTATGAAATCGTAGAAACCTATGAAGCTGGAATAATTTTAACCGGATCAGAAGTTAAATCTATTCGCGACGCAAAGGTTAGCATTAACGAAGCTTTTGTTGGAGCCATGGAAGGCTCAACCGAGCTATTTTTATTTAATGCTGACATTGCCATCTATAACCAGGCTAGTTACAACAACCACGAGCCAAGAAGGCCGCGGGTTCTCCTTCTTCACAAGAGTCAGAAAAACAAACTTCTAACTGCAATCAAACAAAAAGGAATGACAATAGTCCCACTGACTATGTATTTTAATCACAAGGGGCTCTTGAAGCTTAGTATAGCCCTCGCGAAAGGAAAAGATGGCGCCGATAAAAGAGACACGACAAAAAAAAGAGAGTGGACTATAGAAAAGGCCAGAATCCTCAAAAATTATAATAAATAACCATGAGAATAAAGTTAGAAATAGAATACGATGGCACGATGTTCTGCGGTTGGCAGAGGCAGGAAAATGCGACCTCTGTCCAAGAGACAATCGAAAATGCTATTGCAAGTCTGTTTAATCAAAATGAAAGAATCGAGGTCTATGGAGCCGGCAGAACAGACACAGGAGTTCACGCCATGCGTCAGGTCGCTCACTTCGACATAAAATCGGAGAGGCTTGAAGATAGATGGCGGCACAACTGTCACAAATTGCCAAGGGCTATAAATTCATATATGCTTGGAAGAGGAGTTGTCATCACAAAAGCAGAGGAGGCTTCCAATGATTTTCATGCGAGATTTTCTGCAAAAATGAGAACGTATAGGTATTTAATATATAACAGACCCGTAGAGTCCGTCCTACACAAAAACAGGGCTTGGAACGTTTCTCAAATTCTCGATGTTGAGAAGATGAATACAGCCGCAATGGATCTGTTAGGCCTCCATGATTTCGACGCGTTCAGATCTTCTGAGTGTGGAGCAAAAAATGCAATCAGGAGCATCTCAGACATAAAGGTTTATAAAAACGAGGACTTTGTCGTCATGGATATCTCTGCGAAATCATTCTTGCACAATCAAGTCAGGATCACTATGGGGACACTCAAGGAGATAGGGTGCGGAAAACTTCCAGAGTCTTATATCAGGATTCTTTTGGATTCCAGAGACAGAACCAAGGCCGGGATAACTGCGCCTCCACAAGGCCTCTATTTAATGTCTGTTAACTATTAACCTCCCTGATACAGCTTTGGATTTATAGTATAGATTATAAATTACCAACTAAAAAACATGGGGGCGTTTTGCGAACTATTGCAAGGCAGAATTAAGGCATGAATATCAAAAAACAGATATACCAACCTCTGTTTTGGATAAGGACGTTAGAAAACAGTTAAACAGATACAACTTATCATGAAACCCAATGGGCGTAAAAACATCTTTACAACCCCACAGATTTATGAAAAAATAAAGTTATACTTCAACACACAAACTTTTTTATATTTATAATTTTATATTATTTTTGTTGTTGTTGGGCATGTTAAACTCGTGGATAACTCGCCAGAGTTATACACATTGTTAATAGGCCACTTGAATTAATAGGCCACTTGAATTAATAGACCACTCGAAAACCAAAACAAATCCCAATCAAATATCTCACAAAGGATAAACAAATGCGAATAAAAATCTCAGCAAAAAACACACAATTTAAAGACTTAAATATCCAAAATATCTATGTCGGATATAACTCATACACCAAACTTCCGAGGATTTATTTCGACTGCGACAAGAAATATGAACACGCCTTTAAATGGGAATGCCTATCCTTCCACGACAGGAAAGGCAAGGAATTCTTCGTCTCCACGGCAGTCCGAGTTGATTATAAATACTACGAACTTGATACA
>CAXNGE010000020.1:0-6547 GCA_964201935.1 Alphaproteobacteria bacterium
CAATTATCATTCCGGATAATGCCACGGAACCAAGCAGGAAGGACAATATGCTGCTCGTTGAATCTTTGCTCAAAACCGCGAGAAGGGACGTCGCAATAAGTGTGACAGCAAGTATGCAGAATACGACGCAGTGAAAATCCAGATTGTTAATCAATGATGCCGGCATTTTGCAAATGAGCTTTCTTCTCTGTCCATTTTTCTTTGACCTTAACAAAAAGTTTTAATTCAATTTTTTTTCCGAAGAGATCGGCCATATCCGCGATTGCGGCTTCTTTTATCATTTTTATCATTTGACCGCCTCTCCCTAGGACAATCGCCTTTTGAGAATCTTTCATCACAACGATCACCTGGGAAATTCTCGCCTTTTTTTCAGCCTCTCTGAAGATTTCAGTTTCCACATATATGCTGTATGGCAATTCCTTTTCAAGCATCTTGAATATTTTTTCCCGTGTTATCTCTGCTAGACGAAGATTCATTGGAAGGTCTGTGACTTGATCCTCCTCATATAGCCATGGGCCTTCTGGAGCCGTCATTTTCAAGAACTCCTTGATTGCCCCAACCCCGTCGTCCTTTAAGGCAGAGATCATGAATATCTCTTTTATAAATTCATATTTAGAAAGGCAATCTGCAAGTTCAAGTAACTGTTCTTTCTTTGCAATGTCCGTTTTATTTATCGCGACAGCGAACGTTTTATCGCTTTCTTGAAACTTTTCTATGAAGGAAATGCTACCATCGTGATTCCTTGATGTCGCATCTATGACGAGAATTATAACATCTGCATCTTTATAGGAATGTCTGAAGTTTTGAATCAGAGCCTTTTCCAGATGTGAGTTCGCCTTGCAAAATCCAGGCGTATCGATAAACACTATCTGAGCAGCATCGAGCTCAACTATTCCACGAATTGGTCGTCTGGTCGTTTGAACCTTGCTTGAAACTATTGATATTTTCTCTCCGACTATGTCGTTGACGAGGGTTGATTTGCCTGCGTTTGGCTCTCCGACAATTGCTACGAAACTGCATTTCTTATTCATTGAGCAACACGTCTTCCCTGTAGGATCTTTCCTTTTTTTCATGTTGTTCCTGAGCCTCTATGCAAAGCGTCGCGACAGGCCTTGCCTCCAGCCGCTTGACTCCTATTGGATTTCCCGTTTCCTCGCAGTATCCATAAGAGCCATCATCGATCCTAAGCAGTGCCTCATCTATTTTATGGATGAGTTTTCTTGCCCTGTCCTTCGTTCTGAGCTCTATAGTCTGATTCACCAAATTACATGCGGAATCAATCAAATCTGGTTCATTGTTTGGCTCAGTGAGTGTAGACTTAGTATTTTCGCTCTCCTTTATTAATTCTAACTTCCAATTGATAAGTTTACCCCTAAAATATTCTAGCTGTTCTTTTGTCAAATAATGATCGAGAGATCCTTTTTTCTGCATGAGAGCACTTTAAAAAAACAAATTATAATAATATTATACAAAAAAACAAATGTTTCACAACCATATTCGATTGCAAGCGACTTGACCGCCAAAGGAAATGTCGTGAAATTCCTGCAAAACTCTTGACATTAACGCAACAAAATATCAAAATTTTATATAAATCTGATGTTTTTGAAAACGATACAATGCAATATAAGACAAAATTACTGAAGGTTGTGATATTTGCATCCGTCTTTTTTACGGCATTTGCCACCGAGAGCTTAAGGAACTGCACCGGTGACAATTTAATCGCAGAAGACGCGCAAGTTAGAGAGAAATGCTATAAATTAATTCAATGTCATGATATAGAAGGCCATGAAAACTTTGAATTTCTCTTTCTCATAGAATCAACAAAGGAGATAAACGAAGAACAAGAAAAAGCTTTGTATCATAGTTTTTTAAACAAACATAAAACGAAGGCAGATTTAGTAAAAGCCCAACAGGTTGACGTAACAACCAAGCAAATGTACTCTGTAAGTTGCGTCACCAAAAGATTGTTAAAGCCAGAGTTTCGGTTCATTAACGTTTATCCGCTCTTATCAAAAGAAATGCAATCCTTTATTGCTAATGCAGCAGTTCAATTTCCGAAACAAGAACTCACAAGAGAGGTTAATAGCTATTGCTACGACCAAATTATGCTAAAAGAGAATTCTATAGAGGCTATGGTTCTTTTGTTTTGCAGACATAAGTTGCAATGATAAGGTTTCGTGCAGTTAAGCCGCCTGTAGGATGGTCTCGAGCTTCTTTACTGCTGCAGATTCATCTATTTGATCGACAATAGACACTTCTTTGGCCAGTCTCTCCATCGCCTGTTGATATATCTGCCTCTCGCTGAAGGATAGCATTGCATCTCCCCCTTCTTTGTGCAGATCTCTGACGACCTCTGCTAATGAAACAGGGTTTCCAGAATTAATTTTATTCTCATATTCTTGAGCCCTTTTGCTCCACATAAGTCTTCTTTTTTTGCTTTTTTGCACGAGCACGTCAAAGGCGCCTTGCATTTCTTCTTTCGTGATAACTTTCCTCAGCCCAGCATCTATCGCCTTTTTGACAGGCAGTTTTAAAACTAACTTGTTTTTCTGGAAAGAAACCACAAAAAACTCGACTGTTTGCCCATCGATATCAAACTTTTCAATGCCATCTAATTTCCCAACGCCATGAGAAGGATAGACAACCCATGATCCAATTTCAAACAACTTTTTAGATGTCATTAAAATATCTCCAGTACAACATGAAGCGTCATTAATAGAAATTTAACACATTTATGAGAGAAAGTCAACATCAATCATAACGATGCAACAAATAAGTAATTTAGACAACATAAAGAAGAAGTTTATATCGATCTGCGGTCAATATATTCTCGTTCAAAGCATCAAATTCCGCCACTGACAACATCCTCTATCTTTGAAGTAATGTAGTCAGCAAAGTCCTTATACTCATATGACTCTTCCTTCTCTTTTGCCTTAATTGTTTGAGCCTCTCTGTTGGAATTTAAACAAACCAAAATATTGCCATCTGCAATGACGCCATAATAGCTGAACTTTCCAGCCCAACCAGCGAGGCCGTATTGATATGCGGCATGCAATAGCGGGATTTCAGACAGCATAAAAATCTTTTTGCCACTCTTGACTTGTCTTGAATATTCGGCACAGCTTTTCGCGAGGATTGCTTGACATTCATGTTTCATTGCTGCCGCATAGCCCGACTCTTGTGCTTTTATTTCTTCGAACATATCCTTCAGCTCCAAGCCTTGAGTGTTATGATTTAGCTTCATATATTCTTTTTTAATCCATATTTTTATAAACATCTTTGCAACCTGATCCTGAAACAGATTATCTGTTCCGAAGAGCATATCTTGAAAAAGAGTGGTTAATTTTGTTGTCGCTGTCAAAACTGGAGATTCGTTTGCATATTTAGCCTTCATTTCTTCTTGCATCTGAGCAAGAAACGATGAAAAAGATGCTCCTTTGGACGATATGCAGTATTCTTTCGCTGGGAATGCATCTTGAAAAAATTCAAATGGTAGACTGCCGGACATTTTGCATTTATGCATAGACGCAAAAAAGCCTTCAAGAAATGGCTGCAGCTGATTGAGAAATGTCCCACGATAATTGGCGAATATATTATTCGTAAAGGCGTCAATATCCTCATCCCCGAGAAAACAAATAATTGCTCTGTCTGTATCTTCTCCTATATAGTCAAACATTTCATCATACAAAGTTTGCTCAGATCCAGTTGGAAGCATATTGCGCTCTACAACAGAATTGATAGAAGTTTTGAAAATCGCGCCATTAATCAAAAATATCTTTATTTCAATCGGCAACTTTTGCAAGGCCGCCGCATCAACACTCTTGTTAGCCACAGCCTTGAGTATCTCTATGGACTCGCCATTATGCGCCTTGGACACAAGATCATAAGCAACAATATTCTGCGCAGCAAACTCTTTGTGCCCCAATATACAGGCGTTTATAGATTCATCAACAACACTCCTCATTTTCTCAATGTCGAAACACATGATATTTTTGAAATATGCAGAGATTTCTTTGATTTGTTGTTGCTTTTGTGGATCAAAATTGGCTCTGTTACAGAAAACAGCTTTTTGCGCTTGCTCATATTGCTTCCAAAATTTATCCGGCTGCTGCTTAGCTTCTTCCGCCTGATTATAAATACTTTGCTCCCAATCTTCTTCGGTGGCTCTAGCATTTTTCGCCACTAATCCGCAGAAAACAACCACAACACCACACGCAATGATCTTCTTAATAGTTTGCTCGCATTTATTCATCAGTTCAACCTCCATCATTCGCCCTCTGCAACCTTGGGCAGTATAATTTACAGAAATTAATGTAACTGATATATGCTATCACAATATAGTTAAATAATCGTTAACTACAAGTGCAGTATTTGCTTGCGCGAAAAAGGCGCCTATATTAGGCGGCGCACAATATATTTCGTCTCAGCTCATCAAATCCAGCCGCTTTTTCTATTATTGAGGAGGCCTTGAAGATTGTTCCTTCCTGAAAGCGATTTCCAATTAACTGAACGCCGAGGGGCAAACCTTCCGCAGATAGTCCCGCAGGAATTGAGATCGCAGGAAGCCCCGCGATATTGGCTGTGACCGTGAATATATCATTCAAATACATTTCGATAGGAGTCATGTTTTTTGATTCATCTGCTCCAAAGGCAGTTCCCTGAGTTGTCATCGTTAAAATCAAATCGACATGAGCGAAGGCATTGTCTCTGAAGTCATCCTTTATCATCTTTTGGATCTTTAGGGCCTTTGTGTAATAGGCATCATAGTGGCCGGCGGAGAGTATATAAGTTCCCGTTAGGATTCTCCTTTTCACTTCCTCTCCGAATCCTTCAGACCTTGAGTTGATATACAGATCTTCGATATTCTTAGTGCTATCAGATCGGTGCCCATAACGAACTCCGTCATATCGAGCGAGATTTGAAGAAGCCTCGGCAGGCGCGATTATATAATAAGCTGGGAGTGCGTATGATGTTGTCTTGAGGCTTATGTTGACTATCTCGCATCCGGCATCTATTAGCCAATTTTTTGCGGATTCTATTAGAGCCAGCCCCTCTTCACTCAAGCCATCCATATACTCTTTGGCTATTCCAATTTTCATGCCCTTTATGGATTGTCCTAAAAACTTCGTATAGTCAGGAATTTCGACGTTCTCTGAAGTCGAATCTTTGTCATCATACCCTGCCATAGATTGAAGCATAATTGCTGCATCCTCAACGTTTTTGGTTAGAGGGCCGGCTTGATCAAGAGATGAAGCAAATGCAACCATCCCCCATCTTGAACACAATCCATATGTTGGTTTAATGCCAACAAGGCCTGCGAATGCCGCAGGCTGTCTTACAGAGCCTCCCGTGTCAGATCCTGTGGCAGCAACACACAAATCTGCGGCAACAGCAGCGGCAGACCCTCCAGAAGAGCCTCCAGGAATAAGAGCTTTATTAGGATGGAATTTGTTTCTATAGTGCATATAGCAATTTCCGAAATAGCTCGTTATGTTAGCAGATCCCATCGCAAATTCATCCATGTTTGTTTTGCCAAGGAAAATTGCGCCATCATCTAGCAGATTTTGTGTGACTGTTGATTCATATTCAGGAACAAAATTTTCGAGGATTTTAGAGCAGGCAGTTGTTCTTATTCCCTTTGTGCAATAGAGGTCTTTGATTCCAAGGGGGACTCCGAGAAGAGGCTTTGATGCTCCCTCTTCTATTAGTTTATCAGCTTTTTTTGCGGAATCAAGAACTTTTTCTTCATCGACAAAGACAAAGGCGTTAAGGTCTTTGTATTCTTGAATTCTCTTCAAATAATGCGTCGCCAGCTCAACAGAGCTGAATTCCTTCGAACCCAAGCCTTTTTTAATTTCTGATATTGTGAGTGTCTTTTTCATTTTTTGTCTCCATTGTTTTTTGGCAGGATATTGCGCGCCTTTGCTTCTATAATAATTTTCGTCATATTTTCAATTATCGTGTCTTGATAGTTGCGGAGGGTGTATGTTGTCGCGTCTTGATAATTGCGGAGGGTGTATGTTGTCGCGTCTTCAATAGATTGCTTCAGTTTTTTCACTAAGAGATCTTTCATATGTTGCTGACGAAAAAACTCTTCTAATATGTCTATATTTTCAGAGTACAGTTGTATCCAATCTACCAAACTATTAAAATTGTCTTTTCGAGTATCTCTATATAATCCCAGCAAGTTTCTCATTGATAATAATGTTGTTTTTACCGTTGGATTTTCTTCCAATAATGATATTACTTCACTTTTATCAACATTTTCACGATTTTTGCAACATTGCATGGCAAAACATGAATTATACATAACTGTCAGAATTAACAATCCACTAACCTTCATTTTTATCCCTTGTGAATGTGAACCGAAACCAATGGTTTCTTATCAAATTGCCTCGCTATGAGTTTTTTAATCGCAATTTCTGTGCCTTTTTTAAGGGAGGCGAGATTATCGGAATAGTGCGATAACTCATTGGAGACCGCCTGATATATCATATTTTGCAATTTTTTGTTATTTTCAGGATCGATATATATTCCATTTATCGAG
>CAXNGE010000021.1:0-6434 GCA_964201935.1 Alphaproteobacteria bacterium
CATTTAATTTGGCAGATAGTTTCATCACATGCGGAGCTATCGGACTCGTCCTCTATAACCTGTTTTGCTCAACCGCCAAAGAATCTGCTTGATTTTCCACGAGCTTGCCGCATCAACACAAGGAATAATACAAAAAGAATTTTTCCTCATTTTTATATAATAGACTTTTTTCGTAGCTCTCCCCATTATAATGGTCCAGCATCCTCATCAAAGAACCACCTTCGTTTAACCGGGCATAGCCGCACAAACGCCACATACCTCACAAGACCCCAAACTGTCATTTTTCCGGAATGCCTCAATGGAAAGGCACAGATCAAGACACCGAAGACCTACATAACCAAAAGCCCCGCCGCAAAACCGTACGAGCAGCACAAACGCCACATACCTCACAAGACCCCAAACTGTCATTTTTTCCGGAGTAATTTTTAAAAATCAATTGGGGAAGATTTGTCAAGGAGGAAAGCGAAGCGATCCTTGACAAAGCTAAGGGACCCAATTGGTATAATCAAAAAATCCGGAAAAAGTGGCTGCGCCACTGGCAGGTGACGGCGTCACCGGCCATAATAACAGAGCGCTATTAATTTTAATAAACCAACAAAACTTGTCATGACCCAAAAGGGTGTCATGACTCAAATTAAGAAGTGCGAAGCTCCATTTGCCTCAGAGAAAACAAGCGCCCCTTTAAAATTCACGAACTCACAGGCACAGAATAATTGCCAAAAACGTTAATAACCAAATTACTAAACTATTTTTCTCCTGAGAATATCATGAAGGTGGATCACTCCTATTGGTTTATCTTCATGATTTAAAACAAAGAGGCTAGTTATTTTCTTGGACTCCATTATAAACAAGACCTCGGAAGCCATCAGATTTTGATTGATTGATAACGGATCTTTAGTCATTATTTCGTCGACTGTTTTCGAGAGAAGGCTTGCAGACATATTACGACGCAAATCTCCGTCCGTTATAATACCAACAAATTTGTTTGAGTCATCAACGACTCCAACGCATCCAAGACCGAATTTTGTCATTGTTAGCAAGGCGCTCTGCATCGATTCTTTCAATTTTGCTAGAGGCAGATTTTTATTCATCAACTCAAATACAAACATCAAGCTTTGACCTAAAGCGCCACCTGGATGCAAAAATTTAAAATCCTCCTTAGAAAATCCGCGCTTAGTCAAAAGAGCAACGGCCATAGCGTCTCCGAGAGCCAATGTCATCGTAGAAGAAACTGTTGGAGCAATGCCGAGTGGGCAGGCCTCCCTCGCCTCTGGCAAACAAAGGGCTATGTCTGAATTTTTTGCCAGGGTTGAATCTTTGCTCTTTGAAATTGAAATTATTTTATTTCCAAGACGTTTGGCGAATTCAATGATAGGAAGGAGTTCAATTGCCTCTCCAGAGTATGAAATCAAGAGCAATATGTCTTTTTGATCGATCATCCCGAGATCCCCGTGATGAGCCTCGCTTGGATGCATGAAAAAAGATTTCTGTCCGAGAGAGGACATCGTTGAAGAAATTTTCTTCCCAATATGTCCGCTCTTCCCGATTCCTGTCACGACAAGTCGGCCGTCAGACTTAAAGATCGAATCTATGGCATGCTCAAAATTTTCCGGCAGATTTTGAGCTAGCAATTCCAGAGCAGCCGCCTCTTCTTTGATGACTCTCCTTGCTTCTTCTATAAAACTGTTCATAATGTTTTTCCTAAATCAATTTCTAACTCATCAATCGGTCTCATCGGCTCTTCAAACTTCATATCGACGTATCCTAGGGATCGATAAAAATGCTCAGCCAAAGGAGCAGAGTGCAGCCGTATTATATTCCTTTGATTGTGACGAATCCATCTTTCAAGAAACTTCAGCAAATGTGAACCAAAACCTTTGTTTTTGTATGGAGAATCAGTTGCTAGGCCTCTGATAGCTGCTTCCTCGTTGTTTAAAAACTCCACCTGAGCAACGCTCACGATTTTCGTGCCCCCATATAAAACGAAATGAAAATTATTTTCGGCATTTATGCTAGGATGGTTTTTATCGTATGGCATATGACGAACGGAAAAAAGCTGCTCGTTTTTTATTCTATGATACTCAGCCCATTCGTGATCGTGTAAACAGAAGTTAACTACCATTTCAGAAAAACCAGCTTTCTCTAGAATCGATTTGATAAACTCGTCCTTTTCTAGAGTGTATCTCGGAAAAATTCCATCGATAACTTCAAACGTATCAGTTTTTGCAAGGATGTTTTTCTTGAGGGTCGCATATTCGACTACAGAATCGGGATGACTCCTCAGATAATCCCGAAAGCACAAATTCAGATGAAGGAACCCAATGTTATTTCCATCAACTACATGGAGATTAACATCAGGTTTATTAAAAAAATACCTAAAGGGAACGTTTAGTTCACCTTTGTAAATGTAGCCCGCTGATTTAAGAGGCTCGATTGAGTCACTGAGATTCGATACTTCGACTATAATATCTATGCAGGGTTTGGCGCAGAGCCCAGGAACAGAAGTTGAGCCAACGTGGTGTGCTTTTAGAAGATTATCGTGAAGATCCTCGCGAATTTTTGAAGCTTCAAGATCGAATGAGGCTTGCCAATTTGGATCATATGGAAGAACGACTATTTTTTTTGTTTCCATTTAATTCCTCATGAACTATGAGAAAAGATATCATACGTTTCTCCAGCCATAAGATCGAGATAGCACCGAGCCTCCAGGAAATCAAAACATTTTTGAGCAATCTCTAACCTTCCTTCGCGATTCAGCATACAGTCTAGTTTTTCCTTCAATTGATGGAGATATAAAACATCGGTAGCCGCGTATGTTAGTTGCTCGGATGTTAAACTTTCTGTCGCCCAGTCTGAACAACCTTGCTCTTTGGCTATGGTAACGCCGATAAGTTCTTGACATAGATCCAAGAGACTGTGTTTAGATGTGTATGTTCTAACAAGCTTTGAGGCGATCTTTGTGCAATAAATATTTTTCGTCATAACTCCAAGATATTTATAAAGCATCATTATATCGAACCTTGCATAGTGAAAAACTTTCAATATTCTTTCATCTGCAAGAATTGTTTTTAAATTTTTAGAATCGTTGAAACTTTCAAATTTGACGAGATGAATATCTTCTCCGCCACTTGATATCTGCGCTAAACAGAGCCTGTCTCTGTGAGGGAGAAGCCCAGTTGCCTCCGTGTCTATGGCCAGGGTCGAGCAATGGTTGTCAAGAAAACTGTCTGGTAAATCGTTTTTGTGTAGATTTATTTTCATATGTTTCCCGGCTGCTATTTCTTTATCATTTTGTTAAATATGATTATACCTTAAAGAAAACAAGAACGCGACTATGTTTCGCTGTTTTTGATAATAGACCTTTATGTCATATTCTTAATCAAAATATTTTTAGCCTATGTTTTTTCGCAAAGACGAAGGAGGCGGCAGTTAGAACTGTGAGCCCTATAATCAGAAGAGGTATCAAGCTTTCAATTGCAGATGCAAAAGTCATGTCCTTTAGCATGATCCCTTTAACCAATCTGTTGGCATAAACTATTGGATTGCATTTTACAAATCCTTGCAAGAAAGGATTGGTGATGCTTTCAACTGGGGACATGAGCCCGGAAAGGGACATGATTGGCATTGTTAGGATAAACGTTCCAAGATTAGCTTGCTGTTGTGTGTTGGCAAAAGAGGCAATGAAGACTCCTATCCCGACAACAGAAAAGATGAAAACAAACATTGAAAAAATCATTAATAGCAAACTTCCTCTGATGGGAACTCCATAAAAAAAGTGACCAACAGTCATGACGGTGAGTCCCATGAACATACTGATGACAACGGCCGGCATCACCTTGCCTATTAAGATCCCAAGAGGCTTGATAGGAGAAACGAGCAATTGATCGAATGTTCCCTGTTCCTTTTCTCTTGCAATGGAGAGGCAAGTTAACGAAATCGCCTGGTTTAAAACCAACATACATATCAAGTTTGTCATAGAAAACCAGATTGGTTCCTTGTTGGGGTTGTACCAAGTTCTGACGCTCACGGATGGAGCATTTTTCATAACCACATTTGAAATTTGCGATTTAAACCTTTGAATAATTCTCGAGAGATAACCATAGGCGATCATAGCAGAGTTCGTTCTTCTTCCATCGTTTATTATTTGGATGTCCGCTTGCTTTCCAAGACTTATATTTTTGGAAAAATCACTAGGCAGGATTATGCCGATAAAGGCCTTCTCTGTGTCGATTAATTTTTTCATGTCTTTTTCATTGTTAACATAAAAAGTTTCCTTGAAGATGCTTGTATTAACGACTCCGTCTAAGAGATCTGAGCTATATCTTCCTGGATCCTGATTGAAGATAACGACCGAAGTGTTTTCGACATCTTTCGTTGACGCATAAACAAACAGAGTTAAAAAAATGACGATCGGAAAAAAAATCATGAACGCGCTTTTAGGCTCTCTTAGAAGATTTTGTAGCTCTTTCCTTATGAGTGAGCCGACTCCGCTAAACATCGACATATTCTTCCGACCTAATATACACCGCAATGGCATCTTAAAACCGAAGGATAACATACAATAGATAATAATGCTACATTTGCTTGTGTTGGTATGTCTACCGCAGAGGTGCCAAAAAGGTAGTCATTACTCCGGGGTGCTACATCTATAATCTACAAAAATATATTGACTTATAACACGTCCAGATGTAGCATTATTTGTTTTCTTTGTTTTTTGAGCAAACTTCATGATAAAAAATTGTACTGCACTGTTGTGCATAGTCGCAGGTTCATTTTGCAGTAACGTTAAAGCTTCAATGCCTATAGAGCAGTTTGTTAGCTTTTTGGCAACTGGTGGTATAACTAAAGATCAAAAAATGTATTATCCTAAATACGATTACACTAAACATGATTGGTATCTTGAAAATATAGAAAACAGTAGAAAAACAATTTTAGGTATTGACCCTCTGTTTTCTGTCGCCAAGACACCATTTGAAGGGAGACTTACAACAAAAGTTAGGGATAATGAATATAGACTTATTAGTGCTGACCGCGCGGATAAGTCAAAACTTTACACAATGCTTCTAAAGGAATGTTACGGTAGACAAATGCTCGTATTGAAGCAGGCTGTTTTCTCATTGAATGAAATTTTATCAATATCAGAAGAATCTAAAAAAAATGAAATTCTCAAACATAGCATAATATTAAATTCTGATTTCAGAGTTAGCCCAAATGAGAAGATCGAAGACAATCCTTTATCTGTATTTTATAATTTTATAATCGAATTTAATCTGTTTAATGAAATGTACGGCAGAGATTATAATTTAGATCTGCAAGAAATACTATATGGCAGATTGAAGCAAAAACTAGAAAAAACAAAACAAGATTTAGAGAAAGTAAAATTAAATGCCCAAGATAGCGAAGCTGTAACATTTTTACTGGAGCAGCTATATCCACTATATGCATGCGAGCACTGCAAATCTCCAGATGACGCAACAGAATCAAAAATGAAAAAGCTATCTAGAATAATTTGGACTATACAAAATACATTTGCTGGGAAAATTACCATTCCAGACTTATCGTTCAATCGAGATTTTTTTTATAAATTAGAAAACGATTTGTCGTTAATAAGACACTGGGCACACGCTACTTGTTTGTACAATATAATGCCTATTTCAGAATGTGACAAGCAAACAGGAGTTTACATAGTTCCCAATTTTTTCACGATGCAACTTCTTAAAGCCCATATAGAAAAGAAGAAGCACTTTTGCGATAACAGACTTACAAAAACAGCTTCTTCATTTTTTCTTCCTGCAAATAATGTCGTTAGTCATGAAAAATTAGTTCAAGAAATATTAATGGCTGTATTTTATCCAGCTCCAGATGAGGCCGTTTCTTATAGAGTAACAGAAGATCAAAAAAAATTGATATTTGTTTCTGAGCTGAATACATTACCTGGTGGGATAAAAGAAATGTGGGCTCCGGAAATAGATGGTAAAGACGCTGACTATGATGAAGACGAAGCTGAACTACAGCATAGTGTTGTGAAAAGCTGGAAAGAGACAAAATATGTTAGACTGATACTTAGTTTTAATCAATTTGGGAAACCATATATTTCATCTGTGTATCCAGCTCTTGAAAAACCAAGACACATTGCACCTAGAAATTTGCAATTAGAAACATTGAATGATCGTTTAATTGCTCATGATATAGAGGCTGACAGAGCACGAGAAATTTTATCGTACTTTCCATACAATGAAAATCAAAAAGAACTTATGGATAGAATTATTACCGCATATAAGGCAAAATCGGAGTATGGATTAAAAATCACATTAGGAGGTAGAAGCACTTTTAAAATGCCAACTACACAAGAGCAAAAAGATCAATATACCTGCCTTGGTCAAACTCTATTTGCGCAATTTCCAATAAAAATTATTAAAATGATTTTAGGTGAT
>CAXNGE010000022.1:0-6308 GCA_964201935.1 Alphaproteobacteria bacterium
CATCACAGACCATCCTTTATCGTTCTCTCAAAGGAAAATATCGACAGAATGTTTGAAAGAACGTGAAGAAGAGTGAATTTTCCTCTTATGCGTATAGTGCATCATTCCTGATGGATCTAATGCAAAACATGAAGGGGAAAAGGAGGCGTTTTCTCACAATGCTCGAGCCTTCCAAGCAAAAATCACAAAAAAATATAGCAGAGCCCAAAGATTCAAAACTCATTCAATATTGCCAGGGAGTAGGTTGCTATCGTTCTCCGCCTTGAAGAAAGAGCGTTTTTGCAAAGAGCTAGGCGAGGCCTCGCGTGTCGCTCACTCGCCCGCGCCTCACACAGAGTTGATGAACTAGAATTGTCCATCAAGTTACTATATTGCCTCTATTCTTTACAAAAACAGGTATGCCAAGAGCAATAAATAATCCTAAGATCGAAAGTGTTGAGAGACCGTTTTCCCAAAGGACATCCCCAGCTAAGACATAAATACAAAAAATCATAGAAAACCCGGCAAGAGAATATCCCCTGATTTTTTCAGAGACCGTTTTTTTCCATTTTCCTATTAGTTTCATATATGCGACACAGCAGACAAGATATATGTATAAAAATATGCTACAGGAAATTCCGACGAGCTTTATGAGGCTGTCTTTGAGAGAGTCTGATTGCTGCACTATAAAGCAAGTTATCATGCCAACGGCTGCTAGCAAAAGGGCGGCTATTGGAGCTCCGGCTTTGTTTGTCTTTCCAAAAATCTTTGGAAATAATTTATCTTCATAGGCTCCGTATGCAATCTGTCCGCTTGCGAGGGTCCAGGCATTTAAAGTTCCAACGCAGATAATGACGGATGTGACAGCGATCGCAATCTTGCTGGCGCTTCCGAATATTTTTTCTATAACAAATGCATAAGGGGCATTCGTGCTTCCTAGTTTTTCGAATCCAACAACTCCAACCATCGATACAACATTTAAGATATAAACAACGGCAACCACTGCCGTCCCAATTATAAGCGCTTTTGGAATTGTTTTTTTGGGGTTTTTGACCCGTTCTGCCGGAGTTGTGGCGCATTCGACTCCAATGAATCCGAAAAATCCAAGCAATATAACTTTTGAAATAGTTGTGGCAAACCCAAAATCAAAATGCATGTCTTGGAACGAAGATTTAAAATTATCCGTATCAAATGCTGTAAAAAATATCACCGGCAAAACAAAGAATGGAATAAGCTTTAAGATAGTCAGAACAACCCCAACCTCTCCAGAAAATTTCACGCCAACGATGTTTATATATGTTATAAGAAGGACTATAAGTGACTCCAATATCACAATTTCCATTGGTCGCAGGTCTCCTGTCATTATGACCAAATATCCAACAATTGTCGATAGAAGCACCGCATTACTAAGCCATGATATAATCCAATAAATCCATGCCGTGAAAAACCCAGCAACTCTTCCAAATGCTTCAGAAACAAAAACATGTGGCCCTCCATTTTTTGGAAGATGAGAGGCAAGGCTTGAAAACACGAGGGAGAGAGAAATAGCCCCAAGGCAAGCAATAGCAAGCCCGATTAATCCAGATAATTTATATTGAGCAAGAAGAGATGGGTTTGCAAATGCTCCAGCTCCGAGCAAGCTGCCAATAACAATCGATATAAGCGTTAAAAATCCTAATTCTCTCTTCAGCCTCATAAATTAGCTCTCCGGATGACTGTGGATTCTCATAATATTACGAGACACTAGCTTCTCCGCCGCCTTTTGCACCTCTTCAAAAGTTATGCTTTTTATGATATTACTCACATCTTTAATTTCATCCTTTGTTCTGTGTAGGACTAAATTGCTTATGCAATACATAAACATCGAATCTGGATTATCTTTCATGAGTTCGATTTGATTTAAGGTCTTTTTTTTCTCTTTTTCGACGAGTTCTTTGGTTAAATATTTGTTTGCATACTGTTCCACAATATTTTTTATCTCTTTCTCAACGATTATATCGTTCGTGTTCTCTCTATAGACAGTGGAGACGCTGAATTTCCCATTATCATAGCTTCTGATATCCAATTGTGAATCGAGATTATAGGAAAGCTCTTTTTTGTCCACTATGTTTTCGTATAAAATAGAACTGCTCCCTCCCGCAAGGATATTCGCGGCGATTTCAATTGTCATATATTTTTTCATATTATTAATTAAAGATCTGTCCACTTGAAAAACCAAATCTAAATCATGAGTAGATATTTGCTTGGACTGATGGTCAATTGCATATGTCAGCCCTGTTTCCTTCGGATCGACAACGATTTCCCTCGTGATTTTTTCTCCGGTTTTTATAGAACCGAAATATTTTTTGACCTTTATGACGGCCTCTTCTTTGGTTATATCGCCGACTATTAAAACAAAGGCATTATTCGGTCGATAGAACTTATCATAATGCTTTTGCAATGCTTTTTTATCGCAATTTTTTATTTGATCGAGATATCCTATGACAGGATAGCTATAATTGGAATACAAGAACATTGATTTTATTGCGGATTCATATTTATACCTCATTCTAGGATCGGATTCCATTCTCATTTTCCGTTCCTCAATAATGACTTCTTTTTCCTTTGCAATATCCGACTTTTTTAAGAGAAGATTTTGCATTCTGTCTGCCTCTATTTTGAGACCGACGTCAAGGAATGCCTTATTGCAGGAATAATGATAGCAAGTTATATCGTGATCTGTGAATGCATTACTGACCTTATTGAACTTATCCATAATTTCTTTAAGTTTATCGCCGTTGATATTCTTTGTTCCCTTAAACATCATGTGCTCGAGGAAGTGAGAGATCCCAACGACATCTCTTGGATCATCAACAGAGCCAACGTGATATCCAACGCCTGCTGTCACGGCGCCATTTGTGTTTAGATGAACGACAATAATCCTTAATCCATTACTGAGAGTTTCTTCATCAATTTTTATCTGGTCTGGCGAAGGAACAGCTTTGTCTTCCACAATTTTATTATTATTTTTTGTGTCTGCTCCACTTGCGGCAAGAGTCGAAGAAACAAATGCCGACAAGGCGAAGCATAATAGCAAATTATTAATTATTTTCATTTTTGCTCTCCTTTTCGATAGGTGATTTCCCCGACGAAACAAACACTAATGTCTTTGGATCAAAAACCTTCTTGATAACCTTGTTAACATCTTCAACTGTTAAATTATAATAGTTGTTGAGGGCATGATTCACATTTTCGAGCTTTATATAATCAAATCTGCATCCATCAACAAAGTCTAGAGCGGCATTCGTGCTGCCGATAACATTTTTGCTGAATTTATGTGTCTTGAAATATTCGAGTTCTTCTTTCGTGATTCCATCGTTATATAATTTTGCGCATTCTTCCTTGATGTCTTTGATAACAAGGGAAACGTTCTCAGGCCTCGTTTTTGCCATGCCAGAAATATGAGAATGCATATCAAAATCAGAAATTTGAGAGAAGATTCCATAGACTAATCCATGCTGATTTCTAACGTGTTTGAATAACTTCGAGCTAAATCCACCACTGCCAAAAACTAAATTGGCAATTCTCAGAGCAAATCTTTCTTGAGAGGTCCGTTGAAGTCCTGGAAGAGAAAATAGGACTGTCGATTGCGGATTGTCTAACTCAACATGAACGGGCTTCTCTTGGTGCGGTAAATCTGTGTTTTGAACCGCATTTTTGAAATCATTCTTTTTGGCAGCAACAGAGGCAAACAACTTTTTGAACTCTTCCTCCACGACTTTGCCGTCTATATTGCCGGCTATCGTGATGACAGCGTCATCGGCTGAGAACATAGATTTATAACAACCATCACATTGCTCTTTGGTGTATGTTGGGATGTGTTTCATGAGATCATCAGTTGTGATTCTGTATGGGTGGTCGCCTGGATAAATGATTTGCTTCATAGCATCATCAGCTAATGTTCCAGTGGAGAATTTGTTTTGCTGTAAGGAAACCATGAGCCCCTGTTTGTTTATCTCGAGCTTCTCCGCCTTGAGATGAGCTTTCGAAATAATGTCAGAGAGGATGTCAATCGATAGTCCAAAATTGCTCGAAACAGTGCTGACATCAACTGTGAGCTCATCAAGGCTCGAGGAAATGCTCATAGATATCGAGTTGTCGTCCAGAACCTTTTTTAAGGCTGTGGCATCTCTGTTTCCTGCCCCCTCCATGAGGGTTGAGACAACAATGTCTAGCAATCCCGGAGAGAAACTGCGCTCTCCTTCGTTTTTGAACCTTATTCTAAAGGCAACGACTGGGTTTTTGGTTTTCACAAGCCAGATTGGTTCTTTGATTGTTGATTTAACCTCTTCGAGATCCAACTTAACCTGAGATAACTCGACTTTGCCTATGTCCATTGTGGATTTATCGCTATAAACCTGCCAGCTTTTAAAGACATAGAAACTTGCGACTGCGAACAGACCGAAGCAAAGTATTTTGAAAGATTTGGTTTTCATTTATTGTCCTCTAGCAAAAATTGAGATTTTTTGAAAAAAGAAAAGAAGTTGTTTGTTGTTATTTCCGAGAGTTTCTCAAGGCTAACACATCGAACAACAGCGGCCACCTCAGCAACAAAGCGGACATACGCCGGTTCGTTTGGCTTTCCTCTAAATGGTTCAGGAGCTAAATACGGGCAGTCAGTTTCAATCAAAAGCCTGTCATCCGGGACGTACTTTAATACATCTCTTAGATTATCACATTTTTTAAAGGTTATTAACCCAGAAAAAGATAAAAAATAGCCCATGTCTAGAATTTTTTTTGCATTCTCCATTGAGTCTGTGTAACAATGAAAGACAGCCGATATTCTTTCGTGCTTTTTCATTATATCCAGAATTTCTGGGAAGCATTCTCTAGCATGAATGATATATGGCAGGTCTGTGTGTTCAGACAAACTCAGCATATCATCAAATAGTTTCAACTGATCTTCTCTTGGAGTTGAATCTTCATAGTGATAATCCAGCCCAACCTCGCCAATAGCAACGACTTTCCTGTGATTTGCAAGAGCCTTGAACTCCTCAAGGGAATATCCACCAGCAAATTCATGAGGATGAACTCCGATAGAGCAACACACGTTGGGATATTTCTCAGCAATTTCTAGATTTTGTTTGATGTTTTCAGAGCCTGTTGAAACGCTGAGCAGATAATTCACGTCAGCTGCTTTTGCATTGCCAATTTTCTCATCGAGATTTTCAATGATTTCCTTATAAAACAGGTGGCAATGAGAATCAACTAGATTCATAAGAAAGCCTCTCTTAAAACTTCATTGATATGGCTAACACATTTTATTTCTATTTCATCTGTTAGTGCCTTTGGAAGATCTGGGATGTCTTTTTCATTTTCTCTGGGAATAAAGACTGTTTTGATTCCGCTTCTTCTCGCAGCAAGAAGTTTTTCCTTCAAACCTCCTATTGCCAAGACCTTCCCGATTAGAGTTATCTCCCCGGTCATTGCAATATCAGGCCTGACCTTCTTGTTTGTGAAGGCCGAAACAATTGCCGTGCATATTGTCACACCGGCTGAAGGCCCATCCTTTGGAACAGCCCCCTCAGGAACGTGTATGTGAATATCGTTTTTGGTGAACAATTTTTCGTTTAGTTTCAATGGAACGCACTGTGACTTGATATAACTATACGCTGCCTTAATCGATTCTTGCATAACCTCACCAAGCTTTCCTGTTGAAATTATATTCCCAGATCCTGGCAACAGAAGAGACTCTATGGAGAGAACGTCTCCTCCCATCTCCGTCCAAGCAAGCCCCGTCACGACACCAACTCTCGCCTCTTGCTCCGCCATTAACTGCGTGTGCTTCACAATTCCAAGAAAATCTTTTAAATTATCTTCATTAACAACGACTTTTTCTATTTTGTCATCTTCTGTCTCGCAGGAGATTATTTTCCTAACGGTTTTCCTTGCAATTTTAGAGAGCTCCCTCTCAAGGTTTCTGACTCCTGATTCCATTGTGTAATTTCTAATAATTTTTATAATGGCGCCATCTTCGATCGTTAACTCGCCTTCTTTTAAGCCATTTTGTGTTATTTGCTTTGGTAGGATGTGTTTCTTTGCTATGTTCAGTTTCTCTTCCTCTGTGTATCCTGAAATATTAATAACTTCCATTCTATCGAGAAGAGCGCTTGGAATGTCCAAAGAGTTTGCAGTCGTTATAAACATAACCTCTGAAAGATCATAGGCGACCTCTATATAATGATCTGTGAATGTCTTGTTTTGCTCAGGATCGAGAACCTCAAGCAATGCCGAAGAAGGATCTCCTCTCCAATCTGATCCAAGCTTATCTATTTCATCGAGCATAATCA
>CAXNGE010000023.1:0-6251 GCA_964201935.1 Alphaproteobacteria bacterium
AAAGACAGAATTGCTATGTCTATGATCCAAGCAACAACCGTTCCAATTGCAGCACCGCAACTTCCCTTAAACATATCGAGGCCAAAAAATCCAAAGACGAGCGTTGATGCGACTGCGACGTTTATAATATTCACAACAATGACAGAGATTGTAACGAGAGTCCCTCTTCCGATCGCCACGAAAAAAGAGGAGAGTGAAAATATTATCCCGACCAAAGGAGAGCAAGACATTATAATTTTAAAGAATGGCAGGCCTTCTTGAACAAGGTCTGCTGGGATGCAAAATTCTCCGGCAACAAAAGCGGTTGGTATTGAAATCGCAAACAGTGCCACGGAGAACCATATCATTTGCCAAACAGGGATTCCCGCTAATATATATTTTTTGGCTCCATTATAATGCCCCGTGAAGACTCCGGCAATCATAGTTGTCCCCATTGCAGCGCATTGAATAACAGCGCTCCAAAGGGCAGCAGATGTTGCTCCGACCATCGCATCTATCGAATAATTCGCGAGTATTAGCTGATCCATAATCAGCATAAAATGAGCCGATAGAGCGGATACCATCATCGGAAATGATACCCTTAAAACATCCATCGTTTTTATATTTTTTAATGAACAAAACGTCATATAAATTTATTTCCAAATTGGAAATATACACTTTCTATTGCTTATGCAACATAACCTGTATTATAGCATAGATTATTTAAGTTTGCTAGTTAACTTTTTAATAAGCTCTTCCAATTTAATCAAACATGCAGTTGCACAACTGCGAACGCTGGGTTGTGTGACTCCTTCTGTTTTGTGTGGCATTTTATTGCCAATCTCGGCAAAGAATTGTCTAAGCTTTCCGTCCGCATTTGCTTCAGTTAGGTCCTGCACCAGAAGAGCCTTTGTTGTTTCTTTATTTTGCTGTTCTATAGTTTTTGGTGCGGAAACTAGTTGTTTTACTTCTACAACAATACTAAGTTCACCAAAGGTATAAACTTTAACTTTACTGTTCGTCGAAGAAAGTGCCAAATCGAGACTGTAGTTCTTCTCTGTTTGTTTTACTTCTTGTTTTTTTGTCGTGATAGAGCTATCAACAGAGCCCAGTAATTTATTGCTTTCGTCTATTTCTATTGGAGGCAAAGCTGGGCAAGAAAGACAATTATTAGAAAATTCCTCACCATCCAGAAGTAGCGGATCCTTACCAGAATTGGTGCAACGAGGCTCTTCCTGTTTAACAGAGCCTGACAAGTGACATACGCTCGGAGATTCCTGCAGATCTTGCGTGCCTTGCAGAAGTCCGCCAAAATTTGTTTCATAAGACTCTTCTTGTGCGGCCAATGCGGGCAAGTTACGAACAGTCTGAGTTTTTTTGAGGGGCTGAAGATTGTCTTTCATAACACTCGCATTTGCGCCACAGCAAGAAAGCAATCCTATTGAGAAAATTAGTAGGTTCAATTTCATATCAATTATCCTTTTTTGTGTTTTTATGCCATTTTATAGCGCCCTCTCGAAACAATCAATCTTTTTGTGATGTAAATTTGAAAGTTTATCCAGCCGTCTAAGATAAGAGCATTCGATTTATATATTGGCCTTCTTTTTGAAGACAAACACAGGAAGAATAATAAAAATCATCATGACCATTGCGAGGGCACATGCCATTGGCCAATCGAGATTATTAAAAAATTCTGCCCACAAAACCCTTCCGAACATCACTGTATCAGATCCGCCAAGGAGCTCCGGAATAACGAATTCTCCAATTGAAGTTGCGAAAACCAAGATGCAACCTGCGGCGATCCCGTGCTTGGCCAAAGGGATCGTAACCTTCCAGAATGTCTTAGCAGGACTTGCCCCAAGGTCGTATGCAGCCTCTATATATGTTTTATCAAACTTCTCTAGGACGGCATATACCGGGAAAATCATGAACGGGAGATAGCAGAAGACCATCCCACAACAAACCGCATAATAATTTCCACAGAATTGAATTGGAGAATCAATGATTCCACTTTTCATCAGCAGAGAGTTAACGAATCCATGAGCACTAAATAAATTCATCCAGGCATAAATTCTAATCAGAAACGATGTCCAAAAAGACAAGGACACGAGAAGAAGCAATAGAGTCTTTAGTCTGTCTTCAACCTTGTATATTCCATAGGCCATCATGAACCCCAAAAGAAAACACATTGCAGTTGATGCTAAAGACAGCACAACAGAATTTAGAAAGGCGCTAACATAATACGAGTCTTTGATGACTGAAAAATAATTATGCAGATTCAAACGAATTTGCAGGAATTGATCATGCCCCCATGAAAATATCTCTGTGAAAGGAGGCATTGCAGCAACCGGCTCTGCAAAGCTAATCTTAAAAATAATCAATAACGGAAATATAAAAAATAGCAAAATCCAAAGGATAGGAAATATCGCCATATAAAACTTAACGCTTTTGGCCTTCTCGCAAAAACTCCTGAGCCTGCTCTTTTTGCTTGTTGAAAATGTTGTTGATGTCTGCTTCATGAGGTCAAAACCAAGCTATTCTCAGACCTCCAGAAGAGATACACAACATCGTCCCACTTGAAGTTTCTGTCTGATAATCTGAGGAGGTTTGGCAAAGTCGCCATAACTATTTTACCGGAATTCAACTGAACATAATATATCGAGATATCTCCGAGATATGCGATTTCCTTTACAATTCCCTGTGTCCAGTTTCTTGGATATGCCGGCTTTAATGTCGAAATCATTATCTTCTCTGGCCTGATTGCAAGGGTCACGTTTGATCCGATAGGAACAGCTCCCGTGTGAGCGGCATAACAAAAGCAATCTATCTCATGTGATTCTATCAATACATGATCCAACTCATGCTCGACGACAACCCCATCGAATAAATTTATATTCCCAACGAATTCCGAGACATATCTTGAGTTTGGAAATTCATAGACATCATGAGGAACTCCAATTTGCCTTATCTTCCCATCATCCATAATTGCCATACGAGTCGAAATCGTCATGGCTTCTTCCTGATCATGGGTGACAACGATGAACGTTACCCCGACTCGTTCTTGAATGTTGACTAATTCAAATTGAGTCTGTTCTCGGAGCTTCTTATCGAGAGCCGCTAAAGGCTCATCGAGAAGCAACAACTTTGGCCTCTTCGCCAAACTTCTCGCCAATGCGACTCTTTGTTTTTGACCACCGGATAATTGATCCGGCTTCCTATCATCAAACCCAGACAGCTGCACCAAATTTAATACGTCCTTAATTCTGTCATCTATCGCCGACTTCGAAAGTCCGTCCTGTCTTAATCCGAAGGCTATGTTTTGATAGACGCTCATATGAGGGAAAAGGGCATATGATTGAAACATCATGTTAACTGGGCGTTTATAGGCAGGCCAATCTGTTACATCAACCCCATCTATTAATATGCGCCCTGATGTTGGTTTTTCAAATCCAGCCAAAATTCTGAGTAGTGTTGTCTTACCGCACCCCGATCTTCCAAGGAGAGAAAAAAGCTCCCCCTTATATATGGACAATGAAACGTCTTTAACTGGGGTGACATCCCCGTATGACTTTGAAACATTCTCTATCTGTATGTATGGATCGGCGTTAACATCCTGCCAAACCTCGATATTTCTCTTCATTGGTTGAGTAGCTAATGCCATCTCTTTTAAACTTAAAAAGCAAGAACAAGACTATTCATTCTATCATGAAACCGTTATCTGTTCCAATAGTTTTGTCCTGGCAGGGCGAAGGCCTAGTGGTTGTTTAAAAACAGCACAAAAGTTGATAAAAGAACAGCCTAATTTACCGCGCCCAATTTGCTGAATCCACTTTTATTTTATGGTCTTCTTGCTAATTTTCGTATATCATTATAGTATCGGAATAATTTTTAGATCTTGAAAAGTTTGAGTTATGTTTAGTTGCTTTACGAAGATTTTTGGTAATTTCAATGCCAGAATGATAAAAAAATACGAAAAAGTTGTTAGGGTAATAAATTCTTTAGAAGAAAAAATATCCAATTTATCAGATTCTGATCTTAAACACAAGACTATAGAATTTAGAGACAAACTCGCAGCTGGAGCCACATTAGAAAGCATTCTTCCAGAAGCGTTTGCAATCGTAAGAGAGACCTCAAAACGAACCCTCGGCATGAGGCATTTCGATGTTCAATTGATCGGAGGAATGGCTCTTCACGAGGGAAGAATTGCCGAAATGAAGACGGGTGAAGGAAAAACACTCGTTGCAACGTTGGCTGTTTATCTGAACGCCCTCTCCGGGAAAGGAGTCCATGTCGTTACGGTCAACGACTATCTCGCAAAAAGAGATGCCAACTGGATGGGACAAATCTATAAGTTCTTGGGGCTATCTGTATCAACAATAGTCAGCGGAATGTATGACTCCGAAAAAAGAGAGGCATATAAAGCCGACATCTGCTATGGAACAAATCACGAATTTGGATTCGACTATCTTAGGGATAATTTAAAGTTTCAAGAATCAGAACTGGTCATGAGACCTTTTAATTATGCAATTATCGATGAAGTCGATAGCATCCTCATAGACGAAGCTAGAACGCCGCTCATTATATCTGGCAGCGACAATGAGGCGTCTAATCTCTATACCCTCGTGAACGAAGCCGTCAAGGATCTCGAGAATGATGATTACGAAAGGGAAGAAAAAATCAGAGCCGTTAACCTAACAGACAAAGGTGTCAGTAAAGTTGAAACAAAGCTCATGGAGCTCGGACTTCTCAAGTCTCCTGGCCTATATGACAGCGGCAATATCAGCTTAGTCTATCACGTCACTTGCGCCCTTAAGGCTCATAAAATCTTTTCTAAAGATATTGATTATATGGTCAAAAACGGACAGGTTCTAATTATCGATGAATTCACCGGCAGAATCATGGAGGGCAGAAGATATTCCGAAGGCCTTCATCAAGCGATCGAAGCCAAAGAAGAAGTTGAAGTGCAAACGGAAAGCCAAACAATTGCGACAATATCCTATCAAAACTTGTTCAGGCTGTATCCAAAACTTGCAGGTATGGCTGGAACAGCAATGACAGAAGAAGCAGAATTTGATGAAATCTATAAGCTCAAAGTCGTTTGCATCCCACCTAACATGCCTGTCGTCAGAATAGATCACGAAGACTCCATATTTATGTCCCTCGAAGAAAAAGACAGAGCCGTTTTAAAATTGATCAAAGAATGTGTAGCCAGACAGCAGCCTGTTCTTGTCGGAACAACAAGCCTCGAAAGATCGGAATATATCTCCGAACTCCTGATGAAAGAAGGAATCCGACACAATGTTCTGAACGCTAAACATCATGAAAGAGAAGCCTATATCGTGTCCGAGGCTGGTGTCCCTGGAGCGATCACTATCGCAACAAACATGGCAGGAAGAGGAACCGATATCAAGCTTGGCGGCTGTGTTGACATGAGGGTCGAACTCGAGTGTTCAAACATAACAGATCCAAACGAGCTCGAAATAAAAATTCAAGAGATTAAGGCGGATGTTGCCAGAAAACATGAAGTTGTTGTCTCGGCCGGGGGATTGTTCGTCATAGGAACCGAACGAAACGACAGCAGAAGAATCGACAACCAATTGAGAGGCAGATCTGGAAGGCAAGGAGACCCTGGAGCTTCAAAATACTTCCTATCTCTAGAAGATGATCTCATCAGAAAATTTGGCTCTCCTAATTTTGCGAAAACTCTTCAAAAAATGGGAATTCAAAAAGATGAGGATCTCACCCATCGATGGATCTCGAAGGCTATCGAAAAAGCTCAGCAGAGAGTGGAGGCCTACAACTTCGATATCAGAAAGCAACTCTTGCGTTTCGATGACGTCATGAACGATCAAAGAAAAATAATATACGAACAAAGGTTGTCGATTATGAAGGCAACTGACATCAGCGAGTTCATCAAGAACACAATCGACGACGCTTTGGATGGCGCTGTTGAAGTTGTGGCTCAAGCTGGCTCGACACCGATGGACTGGAACCTCAAGGATCTTAAAACTTTGTGCAAAAACGTCTTTAGCATGGAGCTTGATACCGAAGAGATAGAGAAGGATCAGGCGATGACTCCGGATCTTCTGCGTCAAAGACTCGAAGAGAAAGCGAAAGAGTTATACGATGCAAAGATTGCAATCCACGGGCAAGACACAATTCAAGACGTTGAAAAAAACATCGCTCTAAGAACCTTGGATAAAAGCTGGAGAACGCATCTGCTTTCTTTGGAGCATCTGCGAAGAGGCATTAACCTAACGGCATATGCTCAG
>CAXNGE010000024.1:0-6244 GCA_964201935.1 Alphaproteobacteria bacterium
TTGTAATTGAACGTCAACCAACCTTTTTCGTGAACCTTGAGAAATATCTAGAGGCAATGGATTAACAGCTCGTAAAGGCTGTTGTCTCTCCCACTGAGGCCGCCCATCTAACTTTTGTTGAGGCTCATTTGACGGCTTCTTTGCACCAACTAATTTTTTAGGAATCAGTTTATATTCACGTGATCCTAGTTTTTCGTTGCTATGATTGTCTGTCAACTCATTGGGCTCCAAAAGTTGGCTGGGCATTGAATTATCCACCACTTGTCCTTTTGTGATTCCATTTACTTTCGGCCTGGAAAAGTCATGAGGGCAACTCCCCTGATTCTGAGAGAAAATGTCTCGAGAATGAGGAGAGAGATTGCCTGTGCCGCAGGCAATTGGAACAGTGGACACAGCGAGCATAGCAGTTGCAATAAATTTCACACTCAAAATAGCCTCATTCAAAAAACAACCCATATAATACAATTGTACCGCGCAAATAAACGAGCTGTCAATTATTTATTTTGCGAGGCGCTTGCTATATTTGACGAAGTCAGCCGATATTCAATGTTTGTAATCATGAAATCGAAAATTGCTTTGATGATACGCAATACTTTTAGAGTTTAAAAAATTCCTGATGGAGTAAATCCACCAGGAATGCGTTGATATTAGTTCTTTTCTTCTTTTTTCTTGTTCATTGCTGCCTCTAGGATGTCACCAAGGCTGGCTCCCCCCTCAGTCGCTGAGCCAAATTGCTGCAATGCTTCTTTTTCTCTCTGTATCTCAAGAGCCTTAATAGATAAATTGACTTTTCTCGAAGTTTTGTCGATGCTCGAAACGAGAGCCTCTACTTTTTCTCCAACAGACAATGTATCTGCCTTCTGTTTGTTTTTATCGCTTGAAATATCAATCTTTTTGATAAATCCACTAAGCCCATTATCAAGAAGGACATCAACTCCAGCTGTCTGCACGGTCGTCACAGTTGCGCACACAACTTCCCCCTTCTTTGTTGATTCAGTGGCAGCTGCATATGGATCGTTCGCCAGTTGCTTGATTCCAAGGTTTATTCTTTCTTTTTCAGGATTGACATCCAGAACGACTACGTCCAATGTTTGTCCTTTTTGTATATCCTTCATTTTTTCATCACCAGAGCCAGAATCCCAAGATACGTCAGACATATGAATCATTCCATCGAGCATGTCATTGACACCGACAAAAATTCCGAATTCAGTCAAGTTCTTAACGACGCCTTGAAGTTTCGTTCCAACAGGATATTCCTCCGCAAATTTCTTCCATGGGTTTTCCTGACATTGCTTGATTCCGAGGCTAATTTTTCTCTTCTGTGGATTGACCTCCAAGACCATAACTTCAATCTCTTCTCCGATTGTCGCCATCTTGCTTGGATGAGCATTCTTTTTAACCCAGCTGAGTTCTGTGAGATAAACCATTCCCTCTATGCACTCCTCAAGCTCAACAAAAACGCCGTAATCTGTGACATTAACAATCTTGCCCTTGTATTTGTTGCCGACTATATATCTTTGTTCGATGTTCTCCCAAGGTGTCTTAACGAGTTGCTTCATTCCAAGAGAAATTCTTCCAGATTCTTTGTTGAATTTTATAACCTGAACCTGAACGCTATCACCGACTTTAACAACCTCTGAAGGCAAGGTCACTCTCTTCCAGGACATATCCGTGACATGCAGGAGTCCATCAACGCCGCCGATATCAACGAATGCGCCGTAATCCATAATGTTTTTAACAATACCTGTTGTGATCATTCCTTCTTCGAGTTTTCCAAGAATCTCTGCCTTTGCTTCGAATCTCGATGCCTCGAGAACCGCCCTTCTTGATACGACGATATTATTTCTCACCTTGTCCATCTTCAAGATTTTAAATGGCTGCTTTAAATTTAATAGAGGCGAAATATCTTTGACTACGCGCAAATCAACCTGGCTTCCCGGCAAGAATGCAGTCGTTCCATTGATATCTACTGAGAATCCTCCCTTGGTTCTTCCGACGATTGCTCCTTCAACCGTTGTCCCGGCGTTCAAGTGGACTTCTAGTTCGTTCCAGACCGCTTCCTTCTTTGCTTTTTCAATGCTCAGAATTGGATCACCGTTCCTGTCTTCGAATCTCTCGATATAGACATTTAGAGTATCTCCAACCTCGACGGTATCAGTCCCCTTCAGGGTTCTTATGTCGCTCAGGAACAGGCGTCCCTCTGATTTTAACCCGACATCAATAATTGCCTTGTCGCTCTTAATCCCGACAATAACGCCACTGACAACTTTTCCCTCAAGAGATTCTTTGCCGGCTAATGATTCCTCTAGCATTTCTGCGAAACTGATTTTTTCCTTCGATTGATTAACGTTCATATTCACCTTAAAACTGGGTAAAGCTCTAGAGCTTCACCAAAAAAAACTAACACTATAGTGTGTATTATAGCAGGTTTTATCTGTCTAGCAAATGATTTCTGAACGAGTTATTTGGCAACCGCCTGAGAACATATGTTGAAGAAAAATATTTCTGTTTTATTGATCAATGCTTTCATATATGATAACATCTTCAGTGCATCACCTTAATTTTTTTTCAAAACGATTTCTCAAATGATTTGGTCTGATGCTGGTGTCGTTATATCTTGCAAAAAATATGGCGAAAAATATAAAATCGTTAATATTTTCACGCAAGCTCATGGAAATGTAGCCGGAATGATCTCTCACCAAAAAACCCATCCATTGGTAGTTTTTTCTTGCGTCGATGTTTCTTGGAGCTCCAATAGGGAGGGCGCCCTCGGTTTCTGGAGTGTTCAAAAGGAAAAACAAAATTGGATATTTTCAATGAACAATCAGGCAAGCGTAATAGCCTCTCAGAGTATCTGTCTTCTCCTTGATAAAATCTTGCCTCTTGGCGTTTGTTATCAAATTCTATTTGAATTTGTCGAATATTTTGCCTCAAATATGTATGAGTTCTCTAGCCTTGAAGTGCTGAATTTATATGCATACTTCGAACTATTATTATTGACGAGCGTTGGCTATGGAATCGACACTAAAAAATGCTCCATCTGCGGGAAGAAAGAGGACTTGCACTACATCTCTCCGAAAACAGGCCGCGGAGCATCAAGGCTTTGCATCCCTTATGACTGTTTTGATAAACTCTTTAAGATACCAGAGGTTTGGCAATTATGGCAAAACAATGATTTTTCTAGGATTAACAAGGAAGAGATAAAAAACTCCCTCAATATAACCGGACATTTTATTGAAAAAAACATTATACGAAATGAAAATTATTTCAGGGATTCTATGGTTGCAATGTTGGCCGCTTAGTTTTAATTTGCAAGGCATCATATTCTCGTGATAAAATGAACCAGTAATTGAATCTCGGCTTTAATCCATGAAACTAAATTCTGAAATGTTAACGGAGGCTTTGAATTTAGAATATTGCCCGACATTTGAGGCAACTGGAATTTCAATCGATTCCAGGAATATTCAACGTGGAGATATCTTCTTTGCAATTAAAGGAAATAATTTTGATGGAAATGCATATGCAACGGAGGCTTTGAATAAAGGAGCTGTTCTTGCAATCATCGGAGACCCATCTTATAAGACCTCTGACAAAATGATCGTTGTTGAGGACACTACTGAAACTCTGAAAAAACTCGGGCTTTATGTGAAGAACAAAGTTGGATTAAAAAAGGTGATCGGCATAACAGGAAGCGTTGGGAAGACCACGACAAGATCTTGGCTCTTGGAAGTCTTGGGTAATTTTCACAAAGCGTTTTCATCGATCAAAAATTATAACACGATTTATGGATTGCCAATTAGTTTGTCTCTTATGGATCCTGGGACTGAATTTGGAGTTTTCGAGCTTGGAACAAGCAGTCCTGGGGAAATTTCAGAATTGAGTTGTTATCTCGAGCCTGATGTTGCAATAATAACGAACATCTATGAATCTCACATATGCGGCTTTGGTAGCAAACAACACCTAGCCTCTGAGAAGATATCCATCATAGATGGGATGAATGCAGGAGGATTTCTCATTTATGATGGAGATTCTGAATTCCGTGAGGAAATAAAACAGGCTGCCTCTCAAAAGCATCTGACCCTTTTTTCTGTTGGCTTTAGTGAAAATTGTGATTTCCGCGTTATGTCATCTAATGAATATAATATCGTTTTTAAAACACCTCAAGGCATATATGAATGCAAGCTTGGATGCAATGCAAGGCACTTCTCTTATATAGGAGCCGGCGTTGTAGCCTGCCTCTATGCTCTTGGCTTGAATTTCGAAAAATATTTAGAATGCTTTGAAAAATTATCTCCGCTCAAAGGCAGAGGGGAGGTTTCTTCCTACAGCCATAAAAACAAAAAGTTTAAGGTCATAGATGATTCATACAACGCAAGTCCGAGTGCAATGATTGCAGCAATTGATAGGTTGTCAGCTTATGGCAACAGAAGAATTGCAATCATAGGACAGATGCTTGAACTCGGGGAGCACACAGAGCATTACCACAGGATAATTGCAGAAAAAATAAAAACCATCGAAATAGATTCTGTTTTTTTTATAGGAGACTCCTATCTTCACTCTTTTTTTGAGGCTGAATGTTTTGAATCAATAGACAACTTTGCTATAGAAAAAATCCTAGAAATAATAGAAAATGATGATATAGTTTTGCTGAAAGGATCTAACAGCATAAGGCTAAATAGATTCGTAGATTATATAAAGTAGATATCAGATGTTTTATAGTGTTGTTTTTAAATTATTCGGAGCCAATTATTCTTTTTTAAATGTCTTAAAGTATATAACGTTTAGATCAATCTGCGCATTTTTCACATCATTTTTGCTAGTCCTCTTGACAGGAAAGTTTTTTATAAAGATATTAAGAGATCATCAAAAGCAAGGGCAACCGATAAGAGAGGATGGCCCCTCCTCACATCTCGAGACAAAAAAAGGAACGCCAACTATGGGGGGGCTTTTAATATTAAGCTCTGTCTTTATAGGAGCCGTTCTTTGGGGAGATTGGTCCAATATAAACCTATGGCTCTGTTTGATAGTCCTTCTCGGCTTTGGAGCAATTGGCGCAATCGATGATTATTTCAAGATAAAAAAACATGATTATCACGGTCTTTCAGGAAAGAAAAAATTCTTGCTGCAAGCTCTTGTAGCATGTGGTTGCTACTATATTTCTGCTCACTTTTATGACCATCCTGGATGCACAACCGTTTTTTTCCCGATATTCAAAAACTTTCAAATAGATCTAGGGCCGTTTTTTATGCTCTGGGCTCTCTTTATAATAGTTGGCAGCTCGAACGCTGTGAATCTTACGGATGGTCTTGATGGATTAGCAATGGGCCCTGTTATCATGTCTTCTATTTGCTTAGCTGTTATAAGCTATCTCGTTGGCAACACAGTCTTCGCCGAATACCTTCAGATTCAATATGTTCCAGGAGTGGCTGAATCCTGCGTGTTTTTAAGCGCACTCGTTGGAGCAAGTCTCGGATTTATGTGGTTTAATGCGCCTCCAGCAAAGGTCTTCATGGGTGATACTGGGTCTCTTGCTATAGGCGGAGCTCTTGGTTTTGTTGCGACAATATCTAAGCACGAACTGATCTATGCAATCATTGGAGGAGTTTTTGTTCTTGAAACAGTCTCCGTGATCCTCCAGGTTGCATATTTCAAACTATCTGGTGGGAAAAGGATCTTTCTAATGGCGCCGATTCATCATCATTTTGAAAAGAAGGGCTGGTCAGAGTCTACGGTCGTCTTTAGATTCTGGATTATTTCAATAGTTCTTGGAATCCTTGGACTGGCTACATTAAAGATAAGATAGAGTTATTCGAGCTTTTAACAAAACAACACGTAGAGAGTCAAGCCTGTATCTTTATAAGAACTTTATCATGAGAAAACTTCTTAAATCTTTTTTCAAAATGACATATAATAGAATCGAATTTGATATAAGAAGTTTAATGAAAAAAGTTATAATAGTCGCAGGGCCAACCGCGTCTGGAAAAACAAAATATACCATCAATTTAGCAAGGTCTTCGGGCGGAGAGATAATAAACTGCGATAGTCTCCAAGTTTATAAAGATCTAAAAACGCTAACAGCAAGGCCAAACGAAGAAGAAATGAGCTCAGGTCCTCATAAGCTCTTCGGATATCTCGATGCTCACGAGAAGATAACAGCCGTGGAGTGGGCAAAAATGGCTGCGATCGCTGTTGAAGAAGCATTGCAAGATGGACGTCTTCCGATTATAGTTGGCGGAACTGGACT
>CAXNGE010000025.1:0-6201 GCA_964201935.1 Alphaproteobacteria bacterium
TGGAATTTTTATCATAAACGAAAAGAGATCTGCAGATATCAAATTCTCTGGGATGTTTCAGACATGTTTCACAGACTGCGTCAGAGCCTGTGTGTGTGTCCATCGCCTTTCCGCAGCATTTGCAAAATGGATACTCTATAAAAATCACCTTGGAAAAACAATTGATGCAAAATATCGCATTTTCTGGAATTTCGCAATTACAAATTATACATTTTTGAGGAAAGATCCAATTTATTAATGAATTCAGCATTTTCATTTTAAAATTCGGCAGCGTTGTAATACAATTTTCATAGTATCTCATAATCCAAGCGTCTGTCATGAAATTTTTGAAAGCCCTACCGTTTATTATGATTGTTTTGGCTTCTTGCGATTCCAGGGTTGAAAAAAGCTTCCTGTCTAAAGAGGTCTCGGCAGATTCAATAAAAAAAATGACAACGGCAATGAAGGAGGAGGAGAGTGCAAGAAAAGTGCCACCAAAGCAGGAGCAAATTATAATACCGGCCGCATTAAAACAAGAGGTTTCTTTGGTTCTCAATGAAACCCTGCCAATAAAATCTGTTCTATGCGAGACAGCAAAAAAACTCAAAATAGACTTCCAAATAGATCCAACTATTAATGCTAGAGTTATCTTCCAGGCTCATAATAAACCATTCATTGAGGTCTTAGATGCAATCTGCGACATGGCCGATCTCAGATACACAATAAATGGAGGATTTGTAAATGTCGTTAAGGACACTCCATACACAATGAATTACGATGTTCAATTCTTAAATTTCTCAAGGGATAGCGAAAACAAAATTTCAATTGCGACTGAGGTTTCCTCGGGATCAAATGTTGATGGCAAAAACAAGCAACAGGACTCCTCCGACAGCACAGTCACAGTCCACACAAAGAACGACTTCTGGTCAGAGCTGGAAGACGGAATTAAAATAATCCTTGGAGAGCAGAAGAAGGAAAAGATACAATATTCCATCAACAAACAATCCGGAATTATAACGGTCTGTGCAAATTCAAAGAAAAACAATCAGGTTAAAGATTATATACAGAAAGTTAAAGAATCAACGTACAGCCAGGTTTTGATTGAGGCGAAGATAATAGAAGTTGTCTTGAAAAACGAATACAGACGAGGGATCGATTGGGGTGTCGTGAACGACAGGCTCTCCTTCAAGTCGGAGTTTGGCAAGATGTCTGGGGTTGGCCTTGGGCAGATGGGACATCACGGCAAACCATTCACGATGGCCTATAGTGCCGGTGGAATGGCAACAATCCTCAACACTCTCGAAGAGTTTGGATCAACGCGGACTATTTCGAATCCAAGGATCACAGCAATGAACAACCAGGCCGCCGTTTTAAAAGTTGCTCAGAATTATGTGTATTTTAAATTAAACTACGAAAAAACTTATCTATCCGGCAAGGATAATCCGAAGGAAGATGTGAATGTTTCGAGCGATATAAAGACTGTGCCTATAGGTCTCGTCATGTTTGTTCAGCCTTCAATTGACACAACTAATAGAAAAATCACTCTATTTTTGAGGCCGACCATTTCAAAATTGGCCAGCAGCGTTAACGATCCAGCCGTTGATATTGCCATCAGATCGATAGACAAGGATAACTCTAGTAAATATGAACCCTCAAAAATTCCTGTCACGGAGGTTCGAGAAGTTGCCTCGGTTTTGAAATTAAACGATGGGGAAATCGCTGTGCTCGGAGGGTTCATGGAGGTTCGTTCTTCGAAGAATAAGTCCGGACTTCCAATTATAAAGGACATTCCCGTTTTGGGTGAGGCCGCCTCCTCATATGGAATGGGAGATGATGTCGTTGAGCTTGTGATTTTAATAAAGGTTCGGATATCAGACGAAGAAACCAAGCAGAGAGCTGCAGATATTAGGCTCCAAAGATTCGTCCCGGATCCTAGGCCATTTTAATATGACCTAGGATTTTTGTTTTTAGATATCTAAGCAGTTGGTGCCGCAGCCACGCTTGTCGTAATAGGCTCAACCTTTTGAGCTTCTGCAGCTATCTGCTCAGGAGTCTTTTCCGTGGCGGCAGGAGTCCCAGTGGCAGCAGCAACAGCTTCTGCGGCTATCTGCTCAGGAGTCTTTTCCGTGGCGGCAGGAGCCCCAGTGGCAGCAGCGACAGCTTCTGCGGCTATCTGCTCAGGAGTCTTTTCCGTGGCGGCAGGAGCCCCAGTGGCAGCTGCGACAGCTTCTGCGGCTATCTGCTCAGGAGTCTTTTCCGTTGCGGCAGGAGTCCCAGTGGCAGCAGCGACAGCTTCTGCAGCTATCTGCTCAGGAGTCTTTTCCGTTGCGGCAGGAGCCCCTGTGGCAGCAGCAACAGCTTCTGCAGCTATCTGCTCAGGAGTCTTAACAACAGCTGCTGCTTCATTCTTAAGATCTTCCTGCTTCTTCTGCTCAACGACAACTTCTTGTGCGGCGGTTTCTTTTTGCTCTTGGACGCTTAGAGCTTCAAGTTTTAATTTATCAGCTTTTTCTTGTTCAATTTGCAATTCCTTTTTGAGATTTTCCTCTTTAATTCTGTCAAGCTTTTGTTGTAATTCTGCTTGAGTTTTTTCAGGTGCAATTGGGCTCGTTTGCCCCACACTACCAGGCTCCACAGACAGAGTACTCAGACTTGTTAAGGAATCTTTACTAGTTTTAGCTAACTCAATGGCTTCCTGAAATTTTTGCGATAATTCTCTCCGAATCTTCGATGTTTGTTGAGTATCTCCAGAGGCAATGAATGAGGCCAAAGCGCCATTCAACCTCTTTATTTCATTAACAATAGTCACCACCATGCTACCTTGATCGAGATTGGCTATCGCAGACGCATTCTCAGTTAACCATCTCTCAACGGATTGCTGATATGAGCTCGCCTCTTGAATCACTGGATCGAGCCCGGCCTGAACAGCAGTGCCTCCAACCATGACGTCAGTTGAATTTACGTTATACGAAATGGCTGCAGTCATCACAGCAACACATAAAAATAATTTATTGATTTTCATAATTCTCCCCACGAGATTATTCTCTTCTTATTTTATTGTAACAAACAAAATCGAAAAAAACAATATCTCTTTAACGTTTCCTTGAATTTTTTTTGCGAATGCAGGTGAAAAAACAAATGCCTTGACGCAAACGTTTATTAAATCTATAATTCAAAAATAAACATAATATTATGTCATCTTTATGTCAATATATTTTGAGCAAACCTCAATTGGTATGATTGGAATATCAGAAAAAGACGGAGCAATTTCTAATCTATACTTTCAAAACGAATTGCCTAAAGAAAAGAGCACGGCCCCAACTTCTGTCATTCGCACAGCATTTGCAGAGTTAGCGGCATATCTTTCCGGAGAGCTTCAAGATTTTTCTGTCCCATTAAATCCAGAAGGGTCGCAATTTTTCAGGCAAGTTTGGGATGTTATTTGCAAGGTGACATATGGAGAGACAAAGACATACAAAGAAGTCGCGATCACAATTGGACATCCAAAAGCATGCAGAGCGATCGGCTTGGCTGCTCACAGTGTGCCAATTCCAATTTTCATTCCGTGCCACAGAATAATAGGATCAAACGGCAATTTGACCGGCTACAGAGGCGGAGTGCCAATAAAGAGTACGTTACTGAGAATTGAGAAGGAAAATCGGAATGCACGTGAAATACTCAAGTAGTTGTGAGCCAAAGCGACGCCTATAAATCGTGCTACCTGCAACGAGTTTGGTGGGCATTATTAGAAACTCTTTTTGCTCACTTAATCAATACAACTAATCACCTTGATTTATTCTATGATATGAACTACAATATAGCATATATTTGCTTTGGTGTGGATAGTTTCGAGTGTCTTTATTGACGGACAAGATAGAACAGCATATAACTGGCGTAGTCAACGACCTCGGTTTTCAAATCGTTAGGGTTGCTTTATTTGGTTCGGAAGGATACAGAACCTTGCAGATCATGATTGAAAAAGAGGACGGAAGTGCCGTCACGATTGATGATTGCGAGGATGTTAGCAAGGCATCTTCTGTGAGTCTTGATGTCATGAACCCTATTAAGGGAAGGTATAATCTTGAAGTGTCGTCAGCTGGAATGGACAGGCCTCTTGTGACACCCAAGCATTTCTCAAGGTTTTGTGGGAGTCCGGTGGTCGTAAAGACTCACGTCCTTAAAAATGATAGGAAGATATTCAAAGGAGTGTTGGAATCAGCCACAAAAAATGGTATAAAATTAAGTTTAGATTCTCCGCTGGCAAACGGAGATGACTCTGTTGAACTTGGCTACGATGAGATATCTTGTGCTAACATTAACGGGCTTAAGCTTTAATATCAGCTGTTTAAAAGGAGATTTTTGGTAAGTGAGCAAAAAGATAAAAATAGAAGAGAAAATTTCATCAGGGATGAAGAGCGAAATTTTGCAAGTTGCGGATATAGTTGCTAAAGACAAAGGAATAGATAAAGAAGAAATACTTGTAGCTATGGAGCAAGCCATCCTTAAAACGGCTCAACTAAAATATGGCAGTGAAAAAAATCTAGTAGCAGAAATTGACAGGAAATCTGGGGATATTGAAGTTTTTAGTATCATGACGGTTGTTGACGAGGTTTTGAATCCATCGACAGAAATATCCATCACTGATGCTTTGTTAAGTGATCAGAAATTCAAAATCGGTGACGAAATAAGAACGAAACTTCCTCCTCTTGATTTCGGAAGGGTTGCCGCTCAATCTGCAAGACAAGTTATTATTCAAAAAGTAAAGACTGCGGAGCGATCCAGGCAGCAAGAAGAGTTCTCTGGACGAGTTGGAGATATAATAACAGGAGTCGTGAAACGAGTTGAATTTTCGGATATTGTCATGGACGTCGGAAGAACCGAAGGAATTATAAGAAAGTCAGAAATTATTCCTAATGAGACCTTTAAGATTGGAGACAGAATCAAGGTGCTGCTCGTCTCTGTCAATAAAGATCCTGCAGGGCCTCTCCTTCAATTATCCAGAACTCACCCGGATTTCTTGAGGAAACTGTTTGAGCAGGAGGTTCCTGAGATTTATGATGGAGTCGTTAGAGTCGTCGCTGTGGCCAGAGACCCTGGCAGCAAGGCCAAAATAGCCGTCACTACTTCTGATTCAAATCTAGATCCAATAGGATCATGTGTTGGAGTTAAGGGATCAAGGGTTCAGGCTGTGGTAGATGAACTCAGAGGAGAAAAAATAGACATCATCCTTTGGGATGAGAATCCAGCTATGTTCATAGTAAACAGCCTTTCTCCTGCCGACGTTTCAAGGATAGTCTTTGAAGAAACTGGCACGAGCGTTGATGCCGTCGTTCCAAACGATCAATTGAGCACAGCAATTGGCAGGAGGGGGCAAAACGTCAGATTGGCCTCAAAGCTCACGGGCTTCAGCATAAGCGTTATAACAGAAGAGGATGACGCCAAAAACAGGGCTCGTGAAAGCTCAAGAATCGTCAAACTGTTCATGGAAGGGCTTGATGTTGATGAAATGGTTGCTCACCTGTTGATGGGAGAAGGATATTCAGGAGTAGATGAGCTTGCAGAGACATCAATTCAGGAGTTATCTTCTATTGAGGGGTTTGATGAAGATGTTGCCGCCGAAATCAAAAATAGGGCGGCTGTCTATCTTGAGAAGAAACAACAAGAGATCAGAGAGCTCTGCAAAGAGAACGGAGTTAAGCAGGATCTTATGGAATATAAGATGATAAGCCCTGAGCTTTTAGAAACTCTGGTGAAGTCAGGGATAAAGAGCCTTGATGACTTGGGAGCTTTAGCAACAGATGAGCTTCTGGAAGTCTCTGAAGATCTGTTGAATAAACGAGAAGCCGAAACTCTTATTATGAAAATAAGAGAAAAATGGTTTTAAGTGAAATTGAGTGTATGAAAGGTCTTACAATTAAATGGCAAGTTCTAACGATAATAAAAAAAACGGTGAGAGAGCTACGATATCATTAAAGTCAGTGGGGGTCACTTCTCCTCACAAGGCTTCGTCGAATGTTAAAACAATCGAAGTTGAGATAAAAAAAAAGAAGCATGGATTAACTATAGATGTCGCAGAGGATAAATCACCTGTCGTCGAAAAGACCGCAGCCACGCATCAGAGCTCTGCTGGAAATTTAACTGACAAAGAATTTAAGGCAAGAGTCAAAGTTCTTCAGGAGGCATTAAAGGAAGAGGAAGAAATCACTGTTACTGAAGTTGTTG
>CAXNGE010000026.1:0-6150 GCA_964201935.1 Alphaproteobacteria bacterium
TAATGTTCAAAATTACACGCACGTCGAAAAAAGAAAGATAAAACCGTGGACAATGGAAGAGATTCACAAGGTTCAATTATTGTTCGAAAACAAACGCAGGATAAAGGAAATCGCAAGGGGCGTTGACAGGAGCGAGTCCGCCGTCAATAAATTCCTCAGCAGATCGGGCATAAGAAAAGCCATAATTTTGCCAATTGTTTTCGCAATGAACTCTGGGGCTCTGCCTTTTGCTGGAATAGATGAATCGCAAAATAACGGTGTCCCAGCTAATTCGGCTGGCATCCAGTGCACGCTGGGAGCTGATCTAATGGAGCAATATAAGGCAGACCTTGAGAGAGCACAGAAAGAGGCCGAAAAACAGAAGAGAGATAGAGAAAATCTCAATGAAGCAATTGAAGATCTGTCCTGGACGAATCAAGAATTGACGGCAGAAAACGAACAATTAATGGAAAAATTTGAGCAAAAGAAAGAGGAAATTAAAACACTGCAGGAAGCTTATTTCAAGGGTAAAAACGAGCAAGATAACACTGACTATGGAAGAATGAACGCGATGCTGGAGGAGTGCCAATTACAGCTTCAAGAAAAAGACAGACAACATAAACAAGATCAATGGCAGCATGAACAAGACCTAAAACAACACAAAAAGGACCTGGAAGAAAACGAAAGACTCAGAGCAGAATTAAGAAAAACTGATAAATAGGCTAAAAAATCGAGGAGCTAGTTTGCGCTAGCTCCAACCCAAAAATAAGATTGAAATTTGCGTAAATTTAGATAAGCTAAAACTAAGAAGATAAAATTTCAAAGAAGTTTATTGTGAAAAGGTTATTAATATTACCGATTCTTGCAGCTGTTAATGTCTATTCTATGCAAGGAAAAAATACGATTTCTCCAGAGGAGAAACAACAATTATTGAAAAAGTATGACAAGATATGTGCATTGTATGATGAGCAGCATGTCGAGTTTCAAAAACAACACACAAAGGATCAAGAGCAACACATTAAGGATCAAGAAGAAATAGATAGATTAAGAGCGGAGATTGACAAAAGAAAATAAGCTAACAAAGAGCCTCGTGAACATGGGGCTCCTTTCCACTTGCAACCTAATTCTTAAGTGATAAACTTAAAATAAGAGGGTTATTTAAATTGTGTTTTATGAAAAGAGTTCTGTGCTTGATGGGGATTTGGTACGGCTGTGAATTGTTCATACGCTACTGATGCCCAACTAAATGAATTTTATTGTTTGTGCAAAAATTGTATAATAACAATTAGGTCGGATGTGCAATTTTGTGCAGGAAAATGAACTTTTTGATATTTCTAGAGAAGATAGGGGAAATGTTCATCTCCTTTCTAACCGCCATTGGGAAGCTCTCCATCTTTTTAGTAAAGGTCTTGAGATTTGGAACTACCCCCCCTTATTATTGGAGACAGATAGCCGGTCACGCAATTCAGATAGGCTATTTTTCGCTCCCAGTTGTTGGAATGACTGCGATATTCACAGGGATGGCCTTGACTCTCCAATGCAGTAGTGGGTTCTCTAATTTCACAGCAGAAAGCGCGATTCCTGCCGTTGTTATGCTCGCAATGACCAGGGAACTTGGCCCTGTTTTGGCCGCCCTCATGGTTGCAGGAAGGCTCGGCGCATCGATGGCCGCTGAAATTGGAACGATGAGAGTCACTGAGCAAATAGACGCCCTCACAACTCTCTCTGTAAATTCTTACAGATATCTCGTTTTTCCAAGGATCCTAACGGGAGTAGTATTAATGCCGTTTCTTGTTTTTATTGATGATGCCATAGGTATTCTTGGTGGATATATAGTTGGAGTATATTACCTCGGATATAACTCCGCTAATTATATTCACAACACATTTGTGACGATGACTGCTTGGGATGTGATTTCCGGTCTTATAAAAGGGTCTGTCTTTGGGTTTATGATATGCCTCATGGGATGCTATCATGGATATAATTCAGAAGGGGGAGCAGAAGGGGTTGGTCGTTCAACGACTAATTCTGTTGTTGCTGCATCGATTTTGATATTAATCTTTGATTGCATATTAACATTCGTTTTGTTTTAGCATGGGGGAATTTGGGATATGAGTTTTGTTATCGAAGTTAAAGACCTAAAAAAATCCTTCGGAAGTTTTAAAGTTCTTGATGGAGTTTCTCTTAGCATTTCGCCCGGAGAATCCTATGTTGTCATAGGAGGTTCTGGCACAGGGAAATCTGTGCTTGTGAAATGCATTCTTGGGCTTTTGGATTATGACGGCGGATCTATCAAAATCGACGGCAAGGAAGTGAATAAAATCCCTGCCAAGGAAATGGCGCAAACCCTTTTAAAGTGCGGGGTTTTGTATCAGGGAGGGGCTCTATTTGACAGCTTGAATGTTATTGATAATGTTTCGTTTGGACTTGTTTATGGCTATGGAGTGCCTATCAAAGAAGCATACAAAACAGCCATTGAAAAGCTTTATGCCGTTAACCTCGATGAGAGGATCATAAAAGCGTATCCTGCTGAGTTGTCGGGAGGCATGAAGAAGAGAGTCGCTCTCGCTCGAGCCATTGCAACCAATCCGGACATTATATTTTTTGATGAGCCAACGACTGGACTCGATCCGATAACAAGCGGAACCATAAATGAGCTCATCGTGAAGTGCACCAAAGAAATGGGGATCTCTGCCTTATCCATCACTCACGACATAAACAGCCTCAAGCATATAAGCGACCGGGTTGGGCTCTTGCATAAAGGAAAGATAATTTGGGAGGGAGAAAATAGCGAGCTGACCTCAACGGACGATCCCTTCGTGAGACAATTTATCACTGGATCTCCAGTTGGCCCATTCACAACCGAAGGCCTGTGAAAAATGGATGACATCATTAAACAATACACGATAAAACCTGTAATTTGGCACGAGAGAAATTTAAAGATCCTTTGGCACTCCAGAACTGTTGCTGCGGCTGCGGAATCTATAGCAAATCAAATTGAAACCCTTGATCCCCAAAAAGCATATCTGTATGGCATGATGCATGATTTCGGGAAGTTTTATCTATCAATGGCGGAGAAATACAAACATCCATCCCTGGGCTATGAGTTAATGATCGAAAATTATCCAGATATTGCTGAAATTTGCATAACTCATCCGTTTCCAGAGGTAACATTAACGGAATATCTTGTGCATTATTGCAACGGGGATGAATTGGAGGTCGAAAAGATATTGGATTATAAAACCGGCATTGAGCACAATGATTACATAAAGTTAATTCAATTTTGCGATAAAATCTGTGGAATAAACGAATATCTAACTCTAGATTATAAGTTCAAATGGTATTTTAAGCGCTATCCGATTGAGCGAGATCTACTTGAGCAAAGATACCATATATACATGGAATTAAAGGGTTATTTTGATAAATTGTCTAAAATGGACACATACGATTTGTTTAAGTTTGATAAGTTGTGAGAATCAATTTTGGACGTGTTTTGTATCGGAGCTTTTTTTAGTTTCTTTTTTCCAATCTATCAGGAAGTCATATATTTTATTTTTGCTGATTCCGCTGTGTTTAGATAATATCTCGCTTAGTTCTTTTGTAGAAATTTTATGAGCCAATCCTTCAATAAGAGGCAATAATTCAACTAGTTTTTTTCCGCTTTCGTTGGAGGCAGGAGATATAACAATGACAATTTCACCTCTTGGAGTTTGATTCTCAAAATGTTCTATTAAAGATTCTAACGTTCCTCTCAACGACTCTTCAAAAATTTTAGTTATTTCTCTGACGATAGCAATCGTCCTGTCCGAGAAGTGCGGCCTCATGTTTTTGAGAGTCTGAACAACTCTCCTTGCAGACTCAAAAAGTATTATTGTTGAATCTATTTTTGACAATTTATCAAATTTTTTGCTATCAGCGAAGCCATCAAACATGAAACTATTACTCGGAAGCCCTGACAACACAAGAGCCGCAATGACAGAACATGCTCCTGGTATAAACGTGTATGAAATTTTGTTTTCGATGCAGGCATTGACTAATTTATAGCCTGGATCTGAGATAAGTGGTGTTCCAGCATCTGAAATTAACGCATAAGTTTTCGAATCATTTTTAATTGAAAATACAACTTTTGGAATAACATCGAGCGCATTGTGGTCGTTGTACACGAAAAATTTCGCGTTTATTCCAATTGCATTGGTTAATTTACTTGCAACTCTTGTGTCTTCACACAAAATTACATCTACTGATTTTAAGATATCCACGCCTCTCTCAGAAAAATCCTTGAGATTCCCAATTGGAGTTGCAACTATGTATAATTTAATTTCCATATTAAATTTTATAATTTTTCAAATAGAAATTCAAGCAGAATGAATAATATTTTACGCCCATTTTATGCATTCTGTCGTCGAAAATAAAATCGTCGAATGAGGCAAAGAGGCGAGACGACGCCCTGTGAGCCCTTCATGATTCAACCTTTTTAAGCTCCTGACTTGCCTAACATACAAACAGTGGAAAGCTCCATGACAAACTAACGTCTGTCTAATTGCTAAAAGTCCGCTCAGGCTTTTTTTTGAAAATGCTGGAATTTCTGAGGTTTTCGATATATACTCCTATATATATTTTATAAGAGCCAATATTTTTAAAAACGAACGAATATGACTCCTCAAGATTTGAACAATATAGAAGCCATCGAAAAAGCAATAAAACTCATTAAAAACTTTGTTAGTTTTGAAAAGGTCTCCGAAACGCTCATTGAACTAGATGAAAAAATAGAGGCGCCAAATTTTTGGGATAATTCCGAGGAAGCCGTTCTAACAATTAAGGAAAAAGAACGTTTATCAGATTTGGTTTCTCCTGCCCTATATCTGCAAAATAAGCTTGATGAAACAAAGGAGCTCCTGGAATTAGCGGATCTTGAAAATGATGTGACATTGAGCGATGAACTGAGCATTTCGTTAGAAGCTCTGAAAAATGAATCCTTAAACATGCAAATAGAATCGATCCTAAGCCAAAAACACGACTCCTCAAATTGCTTCGTTGAAATCAATGCGGGGGCCGGAGGAACTGAGGCTCAAGATTGGGCTGAAATGCTGGCTCGAATGTATGCACGATGGGCAGAAAAAAAAGGATATAAAGTTGAAATCACAGATAAAAATGATGGGGACGAAGCAGGAGTAAAATCCATAACTCTCTTCATAAAGGGATCGAAGTCCTACGGCTGGCTGAAGAAAGAAAGCGGAGTGCACAGGCTCGTCAGAATTTCTCCATTTGATTCAAATGCAAGGAGACACACGAGTTTTGCCTCTGTCTTTGTCGTCCCAGAAGTTAGCCAGGATATCGAAATAGAAATCCATGATAGCGATCTTAGAATCGATACATACAGAGCCTCAGGAGCCGGTGGTCAACATGTTAACAAAACTGATAGCGCGGTTAGAATCACTCACATCCCCACAGGGCTTGTCACTCAATGCCAAACTGATAGATCTCAACATAGAAACAAAGACATCGCAATGAATATGCTAAGAGCAAAGTTATATGCATTGAAGCTCAAGGAGCAAGAAGCCGAAACCAGCGCGGCTCAGCAAACAAAAACAGATATTGCATGGGGAAATCAAATCCGTTCCTATGTCCTTCAGCCATATCAAATGGTCAAGGATGTGAGGACGGGAGTCGAAAAAGGAAACGCAGCAGGCGTTCTTGACGGAGACATTAATGAGTTTCTCGAGGCGGCAATTTCAGCGACATAGATCATTCCATCAGCATTTTCGTTACCTTCCTTATTAAATTACGGTATACATATGCGACGATATTCTGATATAATAGGTCACAAAGTGTAATATAATTTTATAAGGGAAAAAATGTCAATAGATCTGCAAATACAAAAAAGAAATGGCACCGGGAAAAAAATCGCTAGAAAGCTTCGCCATGAGCAACTTATCCCTGGGATTATCTATGGAGATAACAAAGAGCCAATGCTGGTTGCAATCGGCGAAAAAGAGTTGCTCATGAGCTGTTATTCGTTGTCCTTCTTCGGTCACATTATCGATGTTAAATTGGATGGGAAAGCAGAAAAGGTTCTTCCAAGAGATATAAGCTTCGACGTCGTGACAGGGATGCCTCTTCACGTCGATTTTCAAAGAATCGCAAAGGGAGCAAAAATAAAAATTAACGTTC
>CAXNGE010000027.1:0-5971 GCA_964201935.1 Alphaproteobacteria bacterium
TGATGGAAGAATGGAGCATATTTGTTCGTATAACGAAGGCAATGTTTATGTTGATTATGCCCACACCTCAGAAGGCTTTAGAAATTGCTTAGAAACTTTCAGGAGGACTTGCAAGGGCAGGCTGATTTGCGTGTTTGGGTGTGGCGGGGACAGAGACAAGACAAAACGCCAAGAGATGGGAAAGATTGCATCTGAGCTGTCTGATATCATCATTGTAACGGACGACAACCCAAGAACCGAAGATCCTGTAAGCATTAGGACTGAAATAATGTCGGGCTGTGAAGGGGCAGTTGAAGTCTCAAATAGGAAGGAAGCAATAAAGTTTGGAATGAATCTCTTGCAGAGTGGAGATGCTCTAGTCGTCATTGGAAAAGGGCATGAAACGAGCCAAATATATCGAGAGCAAATCATTCATCATAATGACAAAGAAGAAATCTTGAAAATTTTCAAATCATCTATTGACACAAATAGCAAAATATGAGATCATTAATTCACCTAGTTGGCTGAATATCAGCTGTCTTGGGCAGTGCAGTGGGGGAGTAGCTCAGTTGGTTAGAGCGCCGGCCTGTCACGTCGGAGGTCGCGGGTTCAAGTCCCGTCTCTCCCGCCACTTTTGCACTATTTCACGTCATTGTTGTCTTGAAACTTACTGTATTTATCTAAAAAGTTTTGTATAATATGGGCAAAGCAGAACTTGTTTAGAATTCTTATGAAGATTATAAAAGTCAAAAACTTGGAAATTTCTAATGATTTACCATTCGTTTTCATAGGAGGCCCTTGCGCAATTGAATCGCGAGAGCATTCTCTTTTCATGTGCGAGAAGATCAAAGAGATCTGTGATGAATTAAAAATTCCCTTCGTTTTTAAATCTTCTTATGATAAGGCTAATAGAACGAGTCACTCTGGCGGCAGAGGAGTCGGAATAGATGAAGGCCTATCAATCTTAGAGGAAGTGAAAGAAAAGTTCGGAGTTCCCGTGCTGACTGATATCCATCTCCCAGATCAATGTGAGAAAGTTTCAGAGGTTGTTGATATTTTGCAGGTTCCGGCATTCTTATGCAGGCAGACAGATCTTTTGGAAGCTGTTGCAAAGACCGGCAAGCCTGTGAATATCAAAAAAGGGCAATTTATGTCTCCTTGGGATATGAACAATGTAATCTCGAAAATGAATCACTTTGGCTCTGATAACATAATGTTGTGTGATAGAGGAACATGCTTTGGATACAATGCTCTCGTTTCGGATTTCAGAGGGCTTTCGATAATGGCTAAGACTGGATATCCAGTCATTTTCGACGCGACTCATTCTATTCAACAGCCTTCAATCAATGGGACATGTTCTGGCGGGCAGAGAGAATTCGCTCCGATATTGGCGAGGGCGGCTATTGCCGTTGGAGTTGCCGGAATTTTCATGGAGGTTCACGAGGATCCAGAGAAAGCTCCATGCGATGGGCCAAATATGATATATCTTAAGGATTTAAGAGATGTGTTAAAAGAACTCAAGATGTTCGATGAAATTTCGAAGGAATATAAGAGACAAATATGAGCACACAGGCGACATTTTTGAGCAAGGCGAAGAAATACATATAACCTCCGCCATTGTGCAACGTGTGCCCACTCCGTGTCAAATGCAGTAGTAGTCAAATGCAGTAGTAGTTGTATCCAATTGTTTTTATGTGCACACAGCCCTGTTTTTATTTCAGCTCCCTTAATATTCCCTCACAGACTTTTTTCGCATCTCCTAGAACCATCATTGTGTTGCTCTGATAGAAGAGGGTGTTGTCGATCCCCGCGTATCCCGAGGCTAGGGATCTCTTAACGAACAGAACAGTCTTTGCTTTTTCAACGTCTAAGATTGGCATCCCATATATCGGAGATGTCGGATCATTCTTTGCTGCTGGGTTTGTGATATCGTTTGCCCCAACGACCAGGACGACGTCAGTCCTTGCAAATTCATGATTTATTTCATCGATTTCTAGGACGTCTTCGTATGGAATGTTTGCCTCGGCCAGAAGGACGTTCATGTGACCTGGCATTCTTCCAGCAACTGGGTGGATCGCATATCTGACAGAAATATCCTTGGCTTTTAGAATATCCGACATTTCTTTGATGGCATGTTGAGCCTGAGCAACGGCCATTCCGTATCCAGGGACGACGATGACAGAACCGGCATTTCCGATGATAAATGCAGCGTCCTCTGTGCTGCAAAGTTTGACATTGCCATGATCTTTTGAAGACCCCTGAGCCAATGCTGTCTCTCCGCCAACTCCTCCGAGGATAACATTAATGAGGGATCTGTTCATGCCCTTGCACATAATCTGGCTTAAGATTGCGCCTGAGGTTCCAACTAAAGCTCCAATGATGATGAGGACATTATTGTTTAGGGTGAAGCCAATTCCTGCGGCTGCCCAGCCAGAATATGAGTTCAACATGGAAACAATAACCGGCATATCCGCTCCTCCAATTGGCATTATCAAGAGATATCCAAGGGCAAGCGATGTTAATATAATAATTGAAAGCATCTGCGGCGTTTGAGCAAGGGAAAACAAAATAATGGCAATAACAATAATCAACCCTAACGCGGCGTTTATTTTATGTTGCCACTTAAAGGACAAAGGCTTGCCACTTATGATTCCGTGAAGTTTGCCAAAGGCTACAACAGAGCCAGTAAAGGTTACGGCTCCAACAGCAGCTCCCAACGACATTTCAATGGCGGCAGCTATGCTTAATCCATTCAATCCAGTTCCTGAGCCGCCAAATGCAGCTGGGCTGCAGAAGACAGCAACAGCAATGCAAACTGCAGATAAACCGACAAGACTATGGAATGCTGCAACTAACTGAGGCAGAGATGTCATGTTTATTTTCTTTGCTATGATATATCCAATTGCTCCTCCTGATATTAGGGCTATTATCGTTGCAATATAGTACAAGACGACTTTTGTCTGGCTCAACATCAGAACAGATGTGATATTATGATCTCTCAATGCTATAATAAGCCCATCCCTTCCTAGACAAAACAGAATTAAAAGAGACATCGCTATGATTCCAAAGATGTTTCCACGCTCCGATGTTGCGGCTGAAGAGAGTCCTCTTAACGTTAGAATAAAAAGAACGATTGCAGTTATATCGACTAATACTGATAATTCATTTAGCATTATTTGTCTCCTTCTTTTTTCTTCTTAGCAAACATCGCTAGCATTCTTCTGGTTAACATAAAGCCACCAACTATATTTATAGCCGTTAAAAATACGGCGATGATTCCCAACCAAGAAGTTGAAGCACGATATGCAACTACAAATGTTGTTTCAGTGGCGGCATATATTGCGACAACAATAATTACGCTGGAGATGGCATTCGTGACCGACATAAGCGGGGCATGAAGCGCAGGCGTAACCTTTAGGACGACGTAATATCCAACAAAACATGCCAATATGAAAATTATTAATGATTCTGGGTTAAACATTATTTACGCTCCGCTTTAAAAATTTCAAAATTATATGTCAGAAGAGTTCCTTTGATAATTTCGTCATCTATGTCTTTTATGATTGTTGTTTCCTTCATTTTCTCGCACAGAAGCTCAAAAAATGTCAGAATGTTTTTAGCAAACAATCTTGAGGCATCATATGATATAAGATTCAGAATATTTTCAAAGGCAACGATTTTAACGCCATTTTTTTCAACTGTTTTCCCGTGAACTGTTGATTCGCAGTTACCTCCGGTTTTTGAGGCTAGATCGATTATTAGAGAGCCCTTTTTCATTGTGTTGATCATATCATCTTTGATAATGATTGGTGCTTTCCTGCCTGGGATTTGCGCAGTTGTTATGATGATGTCTTGGTTGGCAATGACTGCTCTGAGTTTCGCTTCTTGAGCTTTCTTATATTCCTCGCTCATTTCCTTGGCATAGACTCCATCTGTTTTTTCAGAGGATTCGACCTCAACGAATTTTGCGCCGAGACTTTCGACTTGCTCCTTAGCGGCAGACCTCACATCAAACGCGCTCACGATAGCTCCCAGTCTTTTGGCCGTTGCGATTGCCTGAAGTCCTGCAACTCCCGCTCCAATGACGAGGATCCTGGCAGCAGGGATTGTTCCGGCCGTTGTCATCATGAGAGGAAGTCCTCTATTTAGGATATGAGCAGCCTCGATGACAGCCTTATATCCGGCAAGGCTGCTTTGGGAGGACAGAACATCCATATATTGTGCCCTTGTTGTTCTTGGGATGAGATCAAGTGCGAAGGAGGTTATGCCCGCATCTTTGAGGAGTTCGACTTTCTCTTTATTTTGAAAGTGTTCCTGAATGCTGATTACAATTGCCTCTTTCTTCAGTTTTTTTATGTCAGAATTCTCGAGAGGATTGACAGAGAAGATGACATCGGCATTCGAAATTGCACTTCTCTGCTCGAGGATTGCCCCAACGGATCCATAGTCTGAATCATAAAATCCAGCTGATTCCCCAGCGGATTTTTCTATAGAAAACTGATGCCCTTGGTCAATGAGCTTCTTGGCAACATCTGGAGTTACCGCAATTCGTCCATCAAAATCTTGATTTTCTTTTACAACAAATATTTTCAACTTTAAGCCGCAAATCACAATCATGATCACGATTCTGGCACATTAGCAGGAAAAAATCAAGATGTATGGCTTCTCTATCAGTCTATAGAGCTGCTTTAAGTTACAAAATAGCGCTGAATATATCACGAGTTTGTTCTTGAGATTGTCCTGTTGCGCGCGCGCGTCGATTGCTGCTATATCTATATTGTCGCTGCGAATAATTGTTGTTCTGCTAAATAAATGTGATTATTTTACGTTGTTGCATGGGGGCGGGGAAGTGCCCTCGCTTGGGGCGAGCACTTTAGTATAATCAAAATTCTGTCTTGCAAGAGCTCGCCCAATGCCTCGCTGTTGATCTTTTCACTCATTGAAAAAACATCTGGATTTTCGATAAAAAACATGTTCTAATTAATGTTATGAGTTGGGAGATAGTTTAGCGGTAGAACTACCGGCTCTGGACCGGTCAACCTAGGTTCGAATCCTGGTCTCCCAGCCAACTCATTTTTTCCAAGCAGACGTTTTATTAAGAGCGGATAATCCATGCAGAAGATCCAGAGCTCTTTGAACGACGCAGTCAGGTTTGCCCTGTTTGTTTTCATCCTCTAACTGACTCTTTAATTCTGCCTCTTTTATTACTTCAATGTCCGGCATTATGCCTTTTTGGTTTATCTGATTTCCATTAGGTGTTAGGAAATAAGAGGTTGTCAATTTTATGGCTCCTCTTCCTGGAATAGGAATAACAGTCTGCCTAGAGCCTTTGCCATATGATCTCTCCCCGACTATAACGGCTCTCTTGTTTTCTCCAAGAGCAGCCGCAACTAATTCAGCTCCCGACGCTGTGTTCCTATCTATCAAAACGACAATCGGCATACCTTTGAGCAGATCTGTTTTATCGGCATATATAGATTTTGATTCATCGACTCTTCTCGATTTAAACTCGACTATCTTTCCGCCACTTAAGATTAAATCGCAAGTCTTGATGGCCTGCTCCAAAACCCCTCCAGGATTGTTTCTAAGATCAAGAATCACTCCCTTTGATTTGTTTTTAAGCACGTGTTTTATTGCTTTTTCCACACATTCGTCAGTTGACTCGTTGAAATAATTTATCTTGATAATGGCTATATCGGAGATGAATTCAGTTTTGACGCTTTGGAGTTGAATCACTGATTTTTTGAGTGTAACATCAAATTTTTCAGTTTTATTTCGTATGATTGATAGTTTGAATCTCAAGCATGTATCTGAGCCAAGCTTTGATACGATGTCCTTCATTGACATCTTGCTGACATCTTTCTCATCTATTTGAACAATAATATCAGCCGCCTTAAGCCCAGCAGTAGAGGCAGGACTATTATCAATAACAGACACTATCTCAACGCCTTCCTTTCCCTGCTTGATTTCAATTCCCATCCCGAGGAATGAG
>CAXNGE010000028.1:0-5956 GCA_964201935.1 Alphaproteobacteria bacterium
GCAAATCTATAAACAAAAACCTAATCCAATTAATACAAGGAAATATTGATCAACTCCTACAAAACTTTGCCTCAACAAAGGATGTGTACCAAGTGCAATTTCTAGGGCATACAGTAGAGATATCGAGAGAAGATGCGCAAAAAGTCAGAGAAGATGCGCAAAAAGTCACAGACATTCTTACAAGTATAAAAAGCCACTTAATAAATATTCAAAAGCCGTTGTGTGGCAAAATAGAGTGCGAACGGATAACAAAACAATTGATGCAGGAAAATTCATTCACACTCAGAGCAGCTTCATCCCCCTCGACGAGGCCATGGGGAATATATATCTCTGATCTTGGGATCGAGGTGACTGCTTTTCAGCAAACAGAAGGTATGAAGAAGTATACCCTTGCTGAAGAAACAAGACAATTTATGCTATCTTATCTGACAGGCGTAGTGAATTATTTACAAGGCTACGATACAGCACTCATAGTTCAACAACTGGGAATTGTGAAAGATAACAATAAAACATTTCAGGGCACAGGATTCTTTGGGAAAATCAACAATAAAGTTGAAGAAATTGAAAGGCAATTGGCCGCTTCTGACTTTGCAAAAGCTGATGCTGCAATTAGATCTTTCTATGAAGAAAGCAAACAAACCTCATTTGGGCAAGAGGTTGTAAGAACCCAATTCGATGAAAATTACATTAAAGCGATACGACAAGCAATAGAAGAAATAATTAAATCGCTGTCGAAACAGGAGAAATAACCAAACGGCGGCCTCTATAAAACCGAGCCTCCCCAGACTCGAAAAAAGCTTTATGCGAGATGAAGAACATTTGCGCATAGATGATGGGGAGGAACGGGTTTCCTCTTGAAATGTCAAACTTAATGGAGGAATAAATGAAAAACTTTTTGAAGAACACAATCCTAGCAACGATCACACTGACAACGGCCAGCTATGCGATGCAGGCCGAACAACCTTTCGCACTTTTTAATATGGAAAACAACCAAAACGCAGCGTTAGAATCATATAAAAAAAACGTCGTTTCAACTGTGCTAGATGCGGTGAGAGAAGCCGAGTCTCTATCTTACGATCTCAAGAGCCTGGAAAAAAAACTGCAAAAACTCTCAGAAACTATAAAAGCAGTCCAGGAGAGCAAGAAGCCCATGGAATTGTGGCAACTAAACAATTTTATCTCTGAACAGGAGGAGGCCCTGCAAATTGTTCGGCAGGCAAAATCTTCAGCGCTTGAAATAAAACCATTGCTAGATGCCGCTAATAACATTCCTATAAATTTCGATACTCCTGCATTGCTTGATGATATAGCAACCAATATTATAACTGCAAAAGACGAGCAAAATCCAAGGATGAGTTGGAATAATGATCGAGAAGGCGAAGTCCTTTTAAAAAAAGATCAATATTACTTCGGTGTGTTAAACACAATGCTAACAAATCTGCATGATCAATTGATTCGAAATCAATATGTAACGCTAAGAGATGCAATTAGACACGATATAGGAGAGCTGAAAGCAGAGGGAAGTCACATGGTACGACTTGCAGGCTACGAGAGAATATACAACTCTCCCGCCATAGCAATTGAAAAATTTCTGAAATTTATTTACACCAAAATGACAGGAGAGTGGTGGCAATAAATCCACCTGAAAAAGGAGGGATGGCATTTATAGCCATCTCTCCCCGCCTTAAAACTTTTCAATATAAAGCATAAAAAATGATGAGTCCCACGCTTGCTATATATGAGGAATGGGTTTTATCTAGAAAAGCTCGGATACTTCGTCGTTTTTGACGTTAGTTTTTGGCAAAATCCTAAAGGGATCAAAAACTTCTTGTCTCACAGCCCTTAAAAATTTACGTCGTTGAGTGGGATGGGAAAGATGCCATCTCCTTTAGACGAACACTTTAGTGTAATCAAAATATGGAATACCGTGAAGGCTCACATAGTACGTACGCCCTGAAAATCCATCTGGTGTTTTGCGCGAAATATAGACACAGGGGGCTGATAGGGCCGACTTCGGAGAGAGCGAGACCCCAGATATTAAAGGGCAAGAGCAGTAGAAAATTAAAGCAAGAATTTGAGATATTGAGAAAAAGATACTGTGGACAACTTCTTTGAGCTGGAGGACAGGTTGATATAACAGTTGGGAATGTTAATTTTGAAGATGCACAAAGATATATTGCCCAACAGGAAATGCACAATAGGAATGAGAACTTTAGGATATCTGATTTTTGATATTCATGTCTTAATTCTGCCTTGAAATAGTTCGCAAAATGCCCCCGCTATTTTAGCGGATAGTAGTTGATAACTTACCATAAGAAAGCCTGGTCTCGATGTGCATTGTGAATTCAGCTAGTGTGTGTTTTTGGACTGCGATTCTGTGGTTTTTTAACTTTTTTGAAAATTTTTACAATTAATTAACCAAAATTTAATCATTCCACTTTAACATGTATATTAGGTAGCAATGAAGAGAGTCTCTACGATTCTTATTGTGAAATGAGGAAGTTTTATGCCAGAGAGTAGACAGCATACATTGGACCGGGTCAGAAAACCCCGCGTGCATATAACATATGACGTAGAAATAGGAAGCGCCATAGAGAAAAAAGAGCTGCCTTTTATAGTCGGTGTGTTGGCCGATTTATCTGGGAATCCTGAAAATCCGTTACCTAAGATGAAGGATCGAAAATTTGTCGAAATAGACAGAGACAACTTTATGGAGGTCATGGAGATTATTAGTCCGAGGTTGGTTCTGAGAATAGTTAACAAATTGTCAGACGAAAATCCAGAGATCAGTGTTGAAATACTCTTTAAAAACATGGCTGACTTTGAGCCACAAAGTATAGCAAAGAACATTCCGGCATTGGCTGCTTTATATGAAAAGAGAAATAGTCTAAAAGATTTAATTACAAAAATGGATGGAAATGATCCGTTGAATTCTGTTCTGACGCAGATAATGCAAAGCAGCGATCTTACTGAGAGGTTAAAAAAGGAATTAAATGCAAGAGATGAGGAATTCGCTGCCGGAAGAGGATCATGAGCGAGAAATATGCCTAGAGTTTATGAATAGGATGGGAGATATAAAATGGCTGATGAAATAATTATCATACCTGAAGAAGCGAAGATAATAGACATATTGCTTTATGAAAATAAAATGGCTAGGTATCCGGAGCAAGAGGGAGCGGCGATAGCTTTGTTGAAGGCATTGGTGGACGATCTAACAAACCTAAAAGATTCGCCGAAAGAGAATGATATTGTTCCGTTTCTTATGAGAAGAATAGCTGAGCTCGATGAGCTTTTGACTGCGCAGATCAATGAGGTTTTGCATCATCCGGACTTCCAAAGGCTAGAAGGATCATGGAGAGGCCTGCATTATCTGGTTATGAATACAACCACAGGCTCAAGAATAAAAATCAGATTATTGAATTCTTCTCTTAAAGATTTGAGAGATGATTTAACAAAGGCAATTGAATTCGATCAAAGCGCCTTATTTAAGAAGGTGTATGAGGAAGAATATGGAACATTTGGCGGGCATCCGTACTCTTGCTTGATAGGTGATTATTATTTCAGTAATCAACCACAGGACATTCAATTTTTAGAGCATATTTCTGGATTGGCTGCAGCCTCGCACACTCCGTTTATTTCTGGAGTTGCCCCATCATTCTTTAATCTTGATTCGTTTGAGGGGATGCCGCTTCCAAGAGATTTATCAAAGATATTTGAATCAAGCGACTTCATGAAATGGAATGCTTTCAGAAACACTGAAGATTCGAGATATGTCGCTTTGGTTCTGCCAAGGATTCTTATGAGATTGCCGTATGGTCCTAACACTCTTCCTGTTGCAGAATTTAATTTCACAGAGAACGTTGGAGTGGGCGCAACTAATAAATTTTGCTGGGGAAATCCGGCATATGCATTAGCGCAAAGGATAACGAACGCTTTCGACTTATACAGCTGGACGGCGGCTGTTAGGGGGGTTGAAGGAGGAGGCGTTGTTGAAGGGCTGCCGACATATACATTCAAGACGCTCGATGGAGATATGACAGTGAAGTGTCCGACTGAGGTCGCAATCACTGACAGAAGAGAGAAGGAGCTAAGCGATCTTGGATTTGTATCGGCATGCTATTGTAAGGGGGCTGATTTTGCAGTGTTCTTTGGAGCGCAGACGACGCAGAAGCCGAAGCAATATAATCTGGATGACGCGAATGCAAATTCCTCTATTTCTGCTAGAATAACATATATGCTGGCCGCGTCTAGGTTTGCTCATTACGTTAAGGTTCTGATGAGAGATAAGGTGGGAAGCTTCCTGACGAAAGACAATGTTGAAGGATATTTAAACACATGGCTTTCTGCTTATATTTTATTGAATGATGATGCGCCTGCTAGTGTTAAAGCTGCTTATCCTTTGAGAGAGGGAAGGATCGATGTTTATGACGTTCCTGGATCTCCTGGAGCTTACAAGTCGGTAATATATTTGAGGCCTCATTTCCAAATGGAGGAACTGACAGCGTCGATAAGATTGGTAGCAACACTCCCAGCAAAGGCTGGATAGTTTTTGAAAGGCTGTAAGGACATGTTTCAAAAAATCTGCATCCTCATCGTTTGCATTTTCGTCTCTACGGTTGCTTATGCCAGTGTGACGACTGACGCGGATGTGAGCAAGAAGAAAGTCGAGGTCATTCAGTCGAAGGAGGCAGACACAATAAGGTCAGTTGTTAAAAGTCATGCCAGAGCCGTGGTAGCAATCCACACTTTCAGCAAAAAAGCCAAAGCGAATGCTGAAAAAGGTGAGCGTGAGTTAATTTATAATTCTTCTTTGAATCCTAGGGATTCTGAGGACGAGTATGATCACGGTATTAGTTCCGGCGTCGTTATATCTAAAGAGGGATATGTAGTAACGACTTATGATGCTGTCAAGAATAGCGATGAAGTGATAGTTTCGATAGATAGCGAACATAAAAAAGTTTCTGCCGGAGCATCGATGGAGCTTTCAAAAAACGATTACAAGGCGGAAATAGTGAAGCTTGTTCCTGAGTTGAAGTTAGCTTTTTTAAAGATAAAGAGCAATCAAGGCGATGGATTCGAATATCTTAAGCTCGGGAATGACAGCGCCTTAATTGATGGCAGAGAGAAGATAATTTACAATGGAGCTGTGGTCGTTGGAAAGGCCAAAGGGGAGGTTATGGTTAACCAAGGCAGGGAGGCTAATTTGCAAAACAAATTTGACCTCCTTGCAAGGTTAGCAGAAAAGGTTTCATATCGAGTCATCGAAGGAGAGCCAATTTTATGTTTGGAAAGTGATTTGCTCGGAGCTAGTGTTTTGCCTGAAAACTCTGGTGGTGCGGTCATAGATACTAAGGGGAGGCTACTCGGTTTGGCGTTGTTTGACAATTCATCCGAAGGCGGGTTAGTAACGACAGTGTGTCGAGCCATTCCAATCTCTGTGATAAAGGGGGCTATTAAGATTGCTATCCCAACTTTGATCGAGGCGGGGCGCGAAGAAGCCCTTGGTATTGTGGCTGTTGATCTGGAGAGATATCCTGAAGGTTTCTCTGAGAAGAGCGTGAAAGGATTGACTAAGAACCAAGTGGCAGGAGTGGTTGTGGAAAGCGTGGAGAGGGAGTCCATAGCAGATGAAGCCAATCTTAAGCCTGACGATATTATCCTAAAGTTCAACAATGAAGTCGTTAAAGATTCGAATACCTTTGGGAACATGGAGAAAAACGCAGTAGGGCAGCAAAATATTTCCCTGCTGATTTTACGCAAATCGTCCAGTCACAGAAGTGAGATACTCGAGATGAATCTGGAGAAATATTAGGTCTCGTGAGTAAAAAATCACTTGAGCAAAATCAAAGAACTGACAAATTGTAAATGGGAAATATAAGATATTGCTGTTTTATCGAATCTAGAGAATATTCTTCTAAACCACTTGATTTTATTGAAGAATCTTTCAATCAAATTC
>CAXNGE010000029.1:0-5919 GCA_964201935.1 Alphaproteobacteria bacterium
TTGATTGAGCTGTTTTCTAGTAAATCTGCTTGTCAGTATTATATTCAACTCAGTGGAGGAGCGGCTAATACTAATATGTCTGCTGCCACGCAAAACATAAGTCGTGCAGACGGGTATGAAATATTAAAAAACTTCGTTAAAAAAATGAGTGACAACTATCAGCTAACAAAACAGGAACTAGAATCCGCGAATGATGAGTGGACTAATGAGTTAGTAAGCGGAGTCGATTTTATGGATATTGGCAACGGTGGCAGCATTGGCTTTGGCTCTAAAATTAGAGTGCCAAACCCAGGTGGCATCCCGCTTACTGTCCCAGAGCCAAATTCTTTAACACAGGCCGCATCTAAAATATCAGAACAATTTAAAATCTATAGAGACATTATAGCTAAATATTTCACCTCTGAAGACGGATTCAATGTTTCTGAGAGCAAAAATGTTAAGATAATCGGCACTGCCAGCGAGGCGACACAGATAGTCTTTTCTCCAGTTGTCGTAACAAACAAATACCTTGATAAGTATAATATTAAGGCTATGACTGGATCTGGACCAAAAATGAATGGAAGTTCTCCAACTGTAATTCCAACGGAGGCATTTTCTTCTTCTTATGCACTGCAAGATTATGTATCAAATTTAACATTATCCAATATGGACATGTTAGTTTATCACTGGTCTACATATTCTCCAGCCACAGCAACTACAACAATTCCAGACGTAAAATCCTCCAAACGGCAGAACGCTATCTTTGGGCTAAGTTTTGGGTTTGACAAACTCTTCGTAAAGGAGCATAATAAAATTGGGTTCTATGTCGGGGCGGAAGTTTTTGCCGATATAAATCCGATCAGATGCTGCATTCATCCGAACAAGGACAACATCATTCAAAGCGAAATCTCCCTGAAATCCCACAGCTTCGGGATAACACCATTCATAGGCCTCGGCTCAAGGGACAGCTGGACATTCTTCGGATTATTCGGAGCCAGATTATCGATGAAAACGGTCGATGTCAAATACACGAGCGATTCCTCATACGCAGACTCCTTCGATTTGACACCGAAAAAATTCAAGAAGAGCCAGGTTGAGTTCGACATCGGCGCAGGAACGACCTATATGCTCTCCCAGAAATTCGGAGTCGGATTTAAATATATCCACACACTTGGTTCATCATTGAAATTCAAATCCTTCGACGGATCGATGGCCAAACTATCCACAAAGTCCGATAGATTTGTTTTAACCTTGACCTATAAGTTTAGTTAGCTTTATCGGAAAGCATCTCGATTTTCAGCTGCGCGTTCTTGAGTTTTTCCTCGCATAATTTTCGAAGTTCGCTCCCTCGTTCGAAGGCTTTAACGGCTTCCTCAAGGGGCATCTTGCCATCCTCTAGTTTCCTGATGATTTCCTCAAGCTGCATAACTACCTGCTCAAATGAAAGTTCCCCTGTCATGTTTGTCTCTCGATATTTAGATGTACGTCACATTGTACTATGCCCAGAGACAAAAGGAAAGCGACTCCGTGAGAAGTCATGTCTGCATCCATGAGAAGGACTAGAAAACAAATGTAACAAAGCAATAGATCTCACTTGAAACTTCAGCAACAAACCTCCAATTTATAAAATCCAGCCATAAGATTAATCCTGAAATCAATTTTTCCATTCTATTTTTATATTTAGCTTCAATTTCAACACTGGCAAAAGAAAGAGAGTGGTAAAAATACAGAGGAAGGTTTAAAGGAAGTAAAAGCCGATGCTGCAGAGTTTTTTGATACTCATTCTAAAAAAAATTAAGGGCTATTAACAATTTTTTAATGACTTTGCGATAGACTATAATTGTTATGTTTTTTGTGAGGGGAAAAATGAAAAAAATCTTATTGTTAAGCTTGATATCAATGGCCTCAGGGGCAATGGCAACGACAGAGCATTTTGAGAGCTCTTCTCAGGAAGTCATTGTTAAGGATGAAAACGGAATTGTTTCAGCATCGAAGTCTTCTAAAAAGGAAGAGGCAACGAAGGATGGAAAAGTCGTGAAATCTGAATCTTCTGAAAAGTCGAATGCGGAGATTGAATGGAAAACTTCAAAATTTGAAGATAACGATTTTCACTATATGAAGGAGATTATAAGTGAATTTGCAACAAAAGGTTCAGATTTTGAACTAGATGTTGAAGGCAACAAAAATGCAAACGATAAAGTAATTGAAAAACTCATTAGCGAAGAAATGTTGCTAAGTATAACAAAGCTCGTTCTGAAAAACTCTGGAGTAACCGTCCAAGGCTTACGTCAAATTGCCGCATTGAAAGCCGCAGGCAAGCTTAAAGAAGTCGATGCTTCTGGAATATTTATGACCGATGAAGAGGCCGCTGAGTTAAAAAGAGCATTTGAAAACTTACACATAAATCTTGTGTGTCATTCATAATTTATTGAGACAAAAAGTAGCGAGCCAGATTATACCTGGCTCTTTTATTTCTTTCCCTCTATTTGTTTTAGGCTCTTGCCATCTTCTCATCTGTCTGTTTTACAAACAAACATTATAAGGTGTTGTGCCTCATACTTGACTGTAGCGCAGTTAAAACTGTCACCTTATTTAAACTTCTTTTTGAAACCGAATTGGGTATAATAACTTTGTTGATTCATTTGCAATAAGCAACATGCTAATTACTATAGTAACAATTTTTCCAGAGATGTTTCCGGGCGGACTGTCATACAGCCTCCTCGGTAAATCTCTCGGAAAAACATGGGATCTGAAGACGGTCAATATAAGAGACTTTGCCAAGGACAAACATAACACAGTCGACGACACTCCATATGGAGGCGGGGCGGGAATGGTTATGAAACCTGATGTTGTTCATGCGGCAATGAATCATGCATTATCCCTCTATGAATCCACTCCAAAGATTCTCTTCATGACTCCAAGGGGCCGAACCTTCTCTCATGAGATTGCTAAGAATGAAATCATGAAGGACAATGAAAGCGGAATCATAATTCTCTGCGGAAGATACGAAGGCATCGACCAAAGGGTCATAGATTCTTGGAAGCAAAATCACGGCCTCTTGGAAATAAGCATCGGAGATTTTATTGTATTCGGCGGAGAATTGCCGGCGATGATAGTTGTTGAAACCTGCCTGAGATTCGTAAAAGGAATCATGAATAATTCAGAATCAACCGAGGAGGAAAGTTTTAGTCTTGATCTTTTAGAGTATCCGCAGTATACTAAACCTGCAATCTGGATGGAAGAAAATGTACCTTCTGTTCTGTTGTCCGGGAACCACAAGGAGATTGCTAAGTGGAGGGCAAAACAATCAGAACAGATCACGCGAGATATTCGCCCGGACTTATGGGAAAAATATACGAATAATCAAGGTCAGTGAAGAGTACCGATATCTTTACGATTATAAAACGGAGAAAAAAATGAATCTGATAGAGCAGATCGACAAAGAACAAATTGAAAAACTCTCGGCTGGGAAAAAGCTCCCAAACTTCAGGGCTGGAGATTCGGTTAAGATTCTGGTGAAAGTTGTTGAAGGAACTAGAGAAAGAATGCAATCGTTCGAGGGCGTCGTTATCGCCAAGAAAAACAGAGGCATAAACTCATCCTTCAAGGTTAGAAAGATATCAAATGGAGAAGGAGTCGAAAGACTTTTCCACTTATATTCTCCAAATATCCAAATCGAAGTTATCAAGCACGGAAGAGTCAGGAGAGCCAAGCTATACTACCTCCGCGAGAGAACTGGAAAGAGCGCCCGTATCGTCGAGAAGAGAAGGGCAGATTTTAAAGCTTAAAATTCTTTTAGTTTTAAAGGCTTAGATGTAATTGTCTAAGCCTTTCAAGCTTTCAAAACAGTTTCTTATAATATTATACCATATTCGGCAATATTATTTCTTATCGTCCGGATTCTGAGCTTGTTCTTTTGCCCCTCCTCCAGCTGCCTTGCTATTTCTCCTTGATCCTTAACGTGTTACTCTAGGTGTCAAGGATCAAGCCATATTTTCCCGACACAATATCACTCTCCTTCACGCTCGTCTTTCCAGTCCCTTCTAAAACCCAAAAGTACTGAACGTGATTCAGGAGACGCATAGGTCTCGCTCGTTCCGTCTTCCGCACTCAACGTTTCGTAAGTCAACTCTCTCACTAATGTGCCGGCTAGATGCCATGAAAAAAAGGTTATTCCCTCTTTTGCAGGAGAGCTTATCCCTAGTAGTCTATCATCTTGCCAGACTTTCTCAACGCACAAGTTGATCTCTTTAACTTCTTCAGATTTCAGTGCATAGCAACCCGTAGGAATAACGTACCTTTGCACCAAAAAAAATGATCGATGTGCAATTTTGTCAGTTTGAATCCTGGTCAATCTCTTTCCCATAATTGGATATTCCTTTGGTGTTCTGTAACACCCTTTATATTGACCACCCATAGGTCCAGTAAGTTCTAAAACCTTTGCACTTACATCATCTACAATGCGTGACAATTTAACAACCTGCGCACATGCCAATCTATCTTCAGAAAAGATAAACCCTGCATGCTCAATCTGCAATGGTATCTGTTTGTTTTCAACTTTTTGCTTTGCAACAAAATTATCAATAAGGTATTGATACACTTGCGCTACCTCTAGAGTGACTGCATTTTGAGAAAATTTAGGCATTACTCCAGGTATTTCTTCGTATATACACCTTGTAGCTTTTATGCCCCCTTTGGGAGTTTTTACAGCTCTTTCAATCCAAATCTCCTTGCTTTGTATTGGATCTTCCACATACACGTCTCTCAACTTAAAATACAATTTAGTAGTTGGATCCCAGTAAAAGGGAACATCCTTATTCCCATCATTATGAACTTTACTGCAATGAGGAAGACCAATAAGACTTTTCGCGTTAATTTCGCATGGCAAGTTCCCAATCATAATCTGTTGAAACTTTTGCCTTGGACAAAACACTACTTTTGAACGACCCGAGCCAATATCATCTACATCTATCTCGCCGTGTTCTATACTATAATCGAAAATAGTAGTAAACAAATTACACGGCGTTAAAGTACGCAGAGTATTCGTAGCACAGGCATCAACAGCCCAGCAACCAATCAAAGACAGGAGTAATACTGACCTTAAATTTTTTGTTTTCATAACCTTCTCCTTTCAATATACGTCCTATATTGGAGTCATACGACTCCCGCGTTAGCGTACTAGCTTATCAATCTGAAAACAACAACTATTTTTGATTTTCTCGAAAATAACAACAAACCCTATTTTAAGCGCCCTCTTTTGGAATATTGTTTTTGTATTTGCAAGATAGCGAAATTTTGTTTTAAATTTAGACGAAGCAGTTATAAATGCAGACTTCTTTTTGAAATCTCTCCAGAGCCATTAACAAATCAAGCCACCTCATCCAAACGCCCCGCCGCCAAACCGTCCACAGCCGCACATCCGCCCACAACCTCTCAATCCCCAAACCTGTCATTTTTTCCGGAATGCATCGAGGATTGGCCCGAATCAAGACACAGCCACTCTGCTTTCCCTCATCAAACATCCCAGTCGCCAAACCCGTCCTGAGCAACACAAAAGACTGAGACATCACAATCCCACTTGTCATTTTTTCCGGAATGCGGCAATGATGGTCCCAGATCAAGAAGCAGCCCCAACTCTAAGCGTCCCTTGACAAAGCTAAGGGACCCAATTGGTATAATCCAAAAATCCGGAAAAAGTGACTGTGCCACCACCAGGCGACTGAGCCACGGACATAAAAAGCACAGCACCAATCCCTTCGAATCCAAGCGCCCCATCGCCTAATCGTGCGCGCAACACAAAAGCATAAGACTTCCCGAATATTATTATTTTTTTGGAACAATTTTTAAAGGAGCCTGTTTTTGAGAGGTTGTCATGTCCTTTAGAGCAAGCGATAGCGCAGCGTGACTTGACAACAACGAAAAAAATAGGCATAATCAAAA
>CAXNGE010000030.1:0-5901 GCA_964201935.1 Alphaproteobacteria bacterium
ACAAAGGCGACGATAAAAACCTTAAATATCGAGAGATACCCGAAGGCAGAGAGAGCACTTGCTGTTATGAGAACAGACTCTCCCTCCACAATCGAGCCCAAGAAAACTGCCCAATATCCCCAATCTTTAATGAATTCTGAGAAGGCAGATTCAAGCATTAAATTATAGTTCCATCGCGAGGCAAATCATCCTTAAGAGACATATCAGACAAGACAGATTCTCCTCCAATCATAGTTTGCCCTTTGAAAACGAGAGGAGTCGCTCCAACAGGTAGCCAGACATCGCATCTGCTTCCAAATCGAATCAGCCCAAAGATCTCCCCCTTGGAAATTTCCTGACCTTCATGAACATCACAGACGATTCTTCTTGCGATCATTCCAGCAATCTGTGTGAATGCAATTAGATTCTCCGGGTTGTCTTTTATAGACATAACAATTGTGTTTCTTTCGTTAAAAACACTCGCCTTATCGAGGGCTGCGTTCAAGAAAGATCCCGGATGATAAATAATGTTCTTTATCGTTCCAGACAAAGGAATCCTATTGATATGGACATTAAACATACTTAAGAAAACACTGATTCTGTATCTTTTTTCGTCGCCAATTCCAAGCTCATGTGGGGGCGCCTCGAAGTTAATAGCGCATACAGCACCATCCGCAGGGCTGACTATAAGGTTTTCATCAGAAGGAATTGCCCTCTTTGGATTCCTGAAGAAAAAAGCGCAAAACAAAGTCAGAAAGACGCAAAACCACCCAAGAAAGACAGAGAAAGACATTAATATGATCGAAGCCGCCGCCAAGATGGCAATAAACTTAAAGCCCTCTTTATGTATGGAAAAATTAACACCTAAAAAATACATACAGACTCTCTAAAAAAGCATTTAATGCTATAATTCTAGCACATGTCCCCTAAAATTGTAGAATTATTTTAGAGGATCGGGAGCCAAATCGCTTTTTTCTAACCCCCCTTTAAATGATTTATATATTTCTGCCGCCCTCTCCTTTTTTAACTGCTCGGCTTTCTTTACCTCGATCTTGCGAAGCCGATCTTCGTGCGCCATCTGACGTTGCAAATTTCTTTTCATATTCATCACATCATCTGCACCGTACCCATGAAATTTATTCAACTCCTCTTTGCTAAATATTCGAAGCTCCTCTATCAAAGGCTTCATACCTTTCCAATATTCCGCACGATCCGCATGCTGCAGAGCAGTCTTGCCGCTCATGTCTCGCATTCCCAATTCTTTCTTAGCCAACTCTTCAATAAATTCAACAGGAGCGTGTCCATCAGCCGCAGCCATGAGAGCAGTTTCACCCTTTTTGTTTCTCATTCCAACCTCTTTTGTTTTCATCAATGTTTCAAAGTTTTGAAAAACCTGAGGCGAGCTATAGTTTCGGCAGCTTCTCACAAGCCACATTAAGGCTGTATTGCCTTCTTTATCTTGCATGCCGTACTCTGAAAACAATGCATAGATTGGCAATACATACGCCTTCTCAATTACACGAGAAGCAACCGCGTGCATCAACGCAGTATACCCATAATTATCTTGCAGTCCTCCTTGCTTTCCGGCCAACAATTCGACACCATGTAGATTTCGATACAAACATGCAATCATGAGAGCCGTCGACCCATCATTATCTCTTATATCCTGCTCTTCTTTAAGCAACTCTGCACACTCTTTGGAATAGTTTTCAATTGCGTGCATGAAAGCAGTCCTTCCCTTATTGTCTTGCATTTTGAGTTCATGCTTTTTCAATAATTGTACGGCCGAAACATTGTTTGACTCAGCAGCATGCATTAGCGCCGTTTGTCCGTATACATCTTTTTTCCCTAGTTCATGTTGTTTCGAATGCAAAGCTTTCTCTTCAAGACATCCTCTCGTTGCATAGCACATGAGGTCTGAAATCTTGTCTCTTTCAATGTTTTTTTCAACTCTGCTATGCTCGCTCCAAGCTGCCGAATTTCCCAACTGCCATTCCCGTTGGTAGTCACTTTTATTACTGCCATAAACCAGGCAACCAGGCAACCAGGCAACCAGGATAAATAATGATATCTTCTTCATCGCATCTCCTCCCATAACATCGTCAAAACTGACATTTTACAGCTTATAATATCAGTATATCATGCCTATTATTTAGAATCAACACCACTTTAGCACTAAAGCACCTCAGCTATATTAGGAGCCCCTCTCAAAATTCAAGAAGTCTTATTTATTGTTCCTTCCAAACCTCGATCGCACGTCGCCCTTTGATCGCCCTAAGAGTTTTCATAACATCAGATTTTTTCAACTCTTTGGAAAATAATATATATTTATCCAAAGTTGGATTATCGAACGCTTCAGCTTCAACCAATAAGAAATTTATGCAAGCCGCGCCCATTGCATCCTCCGGTTTTATTTCTTGCGTTTCCTCGTGTGAGTGTTGGCATAATACTGTTGAATAATACTGAAAATATTGCTAACTGTCCAATACACAACAACTCCAACTGGGAATGATGCGCAGATATACGTGAACATAATCGGCATTATGAGCATCATATTCTCCTGCATCTTCGCCTCCTTCGTCTTCTCGACTGACTCGTTCTTCGCTGTCGAGAGCTTCTGTTGCAGGAACATAGTCCCACCCATTATCAATGGCCAGATTCCAATCTGCAAGAATGACGGCGGAGTCCAATCAATCGCCCCAAACAAATTTGCTATATAGAGCGGATCCGGAGCAGATAGATCGTTAATCCATCCGAACAAAGGAGCATGCCTCATCTGCGTGCTAATGAAGAAGACCTTATATAGGCAGAAGAATATAGGAGCCTGCAATATCATCGGCAGACATCCGGACATTGGAGACACCTGTTCCTTTTTGTATAGAGCCATAAGCTCCTGATTCAGCCTCATCTTATCATGAGCATACATCTTCTGAAGGGACGTCACCTTAGGCTGGATTGCCCTCATCTTCGCCGCAGATTTGAAGGATTTTTTCGTGAGAGGATAGGTAGCAACCTTAAATAACAAGGTTAAGGCCAAAATGACAATTCCCATATTGTTAAACCATCCTGCCATAAGGTTAAGCAAAGCAAGAAGCGGCTTGGTGATCATAAAGAACCAGCCGAAATCAATCGCCATATCGAATTTTTCTATATCAAGTGATTGAGAGTATTCTTTCAGGAGTTTCAAATCCTTTGGCCCTGCGAATACTGCATAATTGAGTTCAACCGCAGAATCCGGAGCAATTTTTATATCCGATTTCGAGGAAACGGAGCATTTATACGAGTCCTCCCCAGTCTTCGAATAGCTGGCAACAGAATTCTTGTCCTTGTTTATAAGGGAACACAGCCAATAGATGTCGGTGTATCCAAACCAGGAGCACTTGTTTAAAACAGTTTTCTCGGAAGCTTTTGCGTATTTTATTTCCTCGACTTTTCCCTCGAAAGATCCAATCAATCCCTCATGGACAACCGCATAGTTATTGTGCTTCGGATTTGCTCTCACGAGCTCGGCAACCTTTGATATTTTGATGTCAGAATCAGATACGTTTATAAGCCTATCCTTGACATTGATCATATAAGAATCATCAAGAGTTATCGTTCTCTCTATCACAAGGCCCTTGCTAGTTCTCGTCTTAAGAACAACCGATTGCTTCGTGGTTTCGGAGGGTTCGCTGGTCCAAACCGTTTGCGCATCCAACTTTTCGTCATGAGTCTTGTCATTGTAATAAATTCCGTAATAATATTCAGAGTCTGTGCCCTTTGGAGCCAAGAGATGGACATTTTCGCTATCCTTTGCGACTGTCTCCTTGAAGTTTTTCAAGACTATGCTGTCTATCACTCCTCCATCAAGATCAATAGAGACCATCGCCTTGCTGTTTTCCGCAGAGATTCTCGATTTTTTTGCCATCGATTCTGCAGCCGTTGTTTTTTCAGATTTTTCATCGGATGAATCTGAAGTCTTCGAGCTGTCTTCCTGATTGCTCTCAGGTTGAGATGTTTCCGTCTGTTCTGGCTTTGGCGCTTGTTTCTCAGAGAAATGATTATAGATAAACATGATCGCGATAAATAGCACCATCGCTATTACCATATTTTTGTTTTCGTTTTTATTCGACATATTCCTTCTTCCCTTTTTTATGTATTATATCAGGCACTGGATCGTATCCGAATTCTTTTCCAGGTCTGCATCTCATGATTCTCTTGAAGGCCAAGATAGATCCCTTGTAAGCTCCGTGTTTCTTGATTGCCTCAATTGCATATGAAGAACAGGTCGGAATGAATCTGCAACACGGTCTTTTGAAAGAGAAAACGATCTTATAAATGCCTATCAGGAAAATCAAGATTCTACTGAGCATTAGCTCGCTCCTTCGCCTTTCTAACACAATAAAGAAAATCGGATTTTAATTTGGCAAATTCACCGAAGGCTGTGTCTAGCGTTGCTATGAACACGAAAGAAACTCCCGGAACAAATTCAGACTCAAAACAATGGACAAGACTACGCAGCCTCCTCTTTGCTTTGTTTCGAGCCACCGCATTGCCGACTCTTTTGCTTGCTGTGTAACCGACCATGGAGGAGTCTGGAACAAGCGACCTGGCGCATACGACGATCGCATTTGATGTCTTTGCACGAGATCCAACCCTTCCTATGCGAAGGAACTCGGATCTCTTCTTTATGGTCAGAGGCTTGCCCACTGTTTTGAGGACAGAAATTCTAGGCGCTGAGCCTTTTTCTTCCCTTGGCTCTTCTGGCGGTGATAACATTTCTTCCACCAACAGTTGCCATCCTCGACAAAAATCCATGTCTTCTTTTTCTAACTAAATTACTTGGTTGATAAGTACGCTTTGGCATATTAAAAACAAAAATAAAAAATCAATCCTTTGAGTATTCTAGCACAAAGACGCTATCTATTCAAGCCGTTTTTTAAACTCCTCGATATCAAAAAAGTTTTAGATAATTATTTGGGAGGCTCTTGACTTGAGCCTCCTTGGTTATTGTTAAAAAACCTCTTCGAAGTCAGACTCTTGTTTTTGCAATTTGGAACGGAATTCAAGGCACTGTTTTATCAGTTTATCTAATTTGACAGATATGGGATCACCAACCTTCTCCCAATGTTTTTCTAATTTAACCATTGAATCAAACAAAACTATTAACTCAGCATTTGAGCGTAACATTTTGTTTCTAAAAACAACCTGCTTGTCTAGATTTTGAAATTTCTCTGTTTGATCACAGTCCTGATTAGTTGGAGTATTGTTTGAATACCTGTCAAAAGCACAAGAAAAATTAGTTGCAGATCCGATGTTTGCCGAAGAAAACAATAGCGTTAAAAAAACAATAGCAGTTATTTTTTTCAAACACACAGCCGTTCCTCCTAATCTTCCTTACTATCTCCATTCGCCTTCAGGACATCATCTAGCTTTCCTTTGAAAGAGAACATAATCTCTGGGATATGATCGACCTCTCCATTGATAATCGCCTTGAACCCCTCGATCGTGTCTTTTAATTCGACGAAGACTCCTTTTCTCCCGGTGTAATTCTCTGCGGATTGGAAAGGCTGAGATAGAAATTGTCTGATTTTTCTGGCTCTGCTGACGACGAGCTTGTCCTCAGCCGAGAGCTCGTCCATTCCAATGATGGCAATAATATCCTGCAGGGATTTGAAGGTCTGAAGGATATATTGAACTCCTCTTGCAACCTCATAATGCTCGGTTCCAATTATCTCTGGATCAACGATTCTTGATGTCGACTCTAAAGGATCAACAGCGGGGAAGATTCCAAAGGAGGCGATCTGACGACTGAGAACAGTCACTGCGTCAAGGTGAGTGAAGGATGTGACAGCGGATGGATCTGTCAAATCGTCGGCCGGGACATAAATAGCTTGGATGCTTGTTATTGACCCATTAATCGTTGATGTAATTCTTTCTTGA
>CAXNGE010000031.1:0-5796 GCA_964201935.1 Alphaproteobacteria bacterium
TACAGTCATATCGGTTTATTAATAGTGATAATGGAATATGGCTTCTCATAAGTCAGCTAAAAAAAGTATAAGAAAAACTGCTAGACAGCGTGTTGTTAACGTCAACAGATTAAGCAGGATTCGCACGTTTATTAAAAAGGTTGAGCAGGCTATCGCGGAAAAAGTTGAAAAATCAGTTGTTCTTGCTGCTTTTTCGGATATGCAAAAGGAAATGATGCGTGGCGCATCCAAAAATGTCATTCACAAAAATGCCGCCTCAAGGAAGATCTCAAGAATTGCCAAAAGGGTCAAGGTCGCAGTTGGCGAACAAGCCTGACTTTTTTGATGTCGCAATAATTGGAGCTGGAGTTGCTGGACTCTATGCTTCTTATTGCGCTGGAATTTCTGGACTTAATTCTTGCATAATAGATTCGTTGATGTGTCCGGGTGGACAGTGCTCTGTTCTTTATCCAGACAAAAAAGTTTATGGAGTTCCCGGTTTTGAGGATGCAACCGCCGGAGAGTTTATCGAAAAACTCTCGAATCAGGCTCTCTCTCTCACGGCCAAGACTTTCTTCGGACAGAAAGTTGAGTTCATAGCTAAGCTTCCTAGCGAAGTTTTTCAAATAAAATCTAGGGGGTTTGACATTCTATCGAGGCATCTAATAATAGCATCCGGGATAGGAGATATGAAGCCTAGTGTGCCTAACAGCATAATTGGCCTCTCTGATATAAAAGAAGGATCTGATTTCGTTCAATATTACTGCATGAGGATAGACCTTTATAAAGACAAGGATGTCATCATAGCCGGTGGTGGGGATTCGGCGGTTGATTTTGCTATTAATATTGCTCCAATTTCCAAGAGTGTTACATTAATTCACAGAAGAGATAATTTAATCTGCGAGGCTATAAAGCTTTCGACGCTGGAAAAATTGCAATCATCAGGAAAACTCAAAATCGAACTTGGGACTCAAATAGAAGCCATAAAAGAGAGCAGAAACAACCGAATCGTTAAAACGAACAAAGAGGAAATCAAGGTTGATCATGTCGTGTTTTGTTACGGTTTTTCTTCGAATGCTGGGGGGGTAGGAGGGCTTGCGGAGCTTGGGATATGTTTCAATAACAATACGATAGATGTTGATATAAACACCATGGAGACATCTGTTGAAAATTGCTTTGCAATAGGAGATGTCGCCAACTATATTAACAAAAAGAAGAATATAGTGCCGTGCTTCTTTGAGGCCGACAGGGCAATAAGAACAATCAAAAAGAAAATTTCTTAACTTCATGATTTTTTAACTTTCTTTTGCTATCATGTTTAGTTAGAGGGACATATTTACGGTCTTCTGAATATGGAGAACATATGAAAATTTTAAGAAATGCAATATTTCTTGGGGCTTTGTTTGGAGGAGTTCATAGCTCAGGGGTCTGTATGCAGTTTGAATTTATAGATGCGCCAAATGATGAATGCATTGTCCAACTTGAAAACGTCGTTCTTCTCGCTCAATCCAGCATAATAACACACGCTTTTAAATTCGAGGCTACTGAAGACGTTCGTCTTTTAAGAGTTGGCAACTCAGTGTGTTTTCACAGACAAGACTTGAAGGAGGAGGTTGAGAATAGTTTCGATCAATTTCTGCAATCTGTCCTGGATGATACGGCTCAAAAAATCAACATCAACACAAACAACGCGCGGATTCAATTACCCTTCGCTAGCCTGCCACAGTTTTGTATAGAGACATTTAATGGATATACTGTTGATATTTGTTTTTCAAAACAAGGATATGTTTTTATAAAACCAGCTTTGCAGTAGTCCACGACAAAAAGTGATTGGAGCAGATAGCGTCTGCTTTTAAGCGCTTTCATTGCGTCATCATCTTTCTTGCGATTATCTCGACAATTTTCAACTTGCAGTATGCTCTTAGTGCTGTTAGAATACCATCTCGGAGAATGGTCTCTTTTTTAAATGAGGTTACTATGAGAAAGTTTAATCTTGCTACATTATTGATATTTATGTTGGCGTGCAGTGTCTCTTTTGCAACTGATGTCGATAAGGCTGGAGTAGAAAGTGCTGAATTTTCTAGCAGGGCTTATAAAGTTTTGCAGGAAATTGAACCAGATTTTTCAAAACTAAACCCTACTCAAGATGTGGCTGAATATAATGCACAATTAAGGCAGATTGCAGAGGCAGAAGATTTTAAAGAGCAAGCTGTTAAAAGGCCAACGCTAGATTTTGGTAACATTAGTTTCAAACAACAAGCAGTAAATATGGTATCCATTTTGCAGACGAAACTTGATTGCAGAAATTCAACTTATGAGACTAATTATCGCACAGATTTAGAAAATTCTGAAAATGAGGAATTAGCTGATCCTTATTACTCTAAACTAAAAACAGGCAATGATGTTTTTAATTTTACCTTGGATTATAATGGTGGTGGCGATAATGTTGGAAACAATTCAATAAGGCAGTCGAACAGGACTGTATGTATAGGTCATGCTGATCGCGTGAAATCTCTCATAAACGGTGAAGCGTATAAGCAAGTGACAGGAAAAGATCTGTATATCGGCAGAGTTGCATATAGTTGCAAAAAAGATGTGCAGCAGGAAGAGAAATATCTCGCACAACTGAGAGCAAATGAAGCTCTTCAAAATATAATGCTCGGCAATGAGCTCGTTCGAGTTAAAGTTGTTGATCATAACAGACGTGACAAGCGGTCAGCATTCTCTGATTTGCCGATTTTTAGCGCTGTCATTATGGCCAGAGAATTGCTTTCTACCGCCAAGATAAAAGCAAAAGAGTTTTGGCATGTCGACGGAGGATATCACATCTTCACAAAAATCAAAGGCAATAGAATACAAAATATACAAAACATTATTTCAAAATACAAAGACGCTCATAAAAATGATATTACAAGGCTCATGGCTGAAAAGGACATAAACGAACTCGAGGCATTTAAAGAACTTGCGCAACGCCTCGTAGATGCTCAATAAAAAATCGCTTGGAGGCGAAAAGTCACGCCTCCTTGATTTTCCATTTATATCTTCGCTATGCCGTCCTTTAAAGTGAATGGCAGAACCGCATGATATACACCAGGATTAAAGTGCCATCATGGGGCAGAAAAAATCAAATGAGAGAGTGGGGAAGCTCTCTCTCATGATTTTTTTACAGAAGTTACGATTTTACAGCAGTGACAACAAAAGGATCTGCTGTGACGGCTGCTGGATTAGTGATAACAGGAGCTGGAGTAGTCAAGGTTGTGATTTTTAAAGCATCAGCTGCTGCGACAGTGATATCTGGAGCAGTCGAAACTGATGCTGTCACCGCTACTGGAGCTGCAGCAACAACTGGCGCTGGCATCTGTGGAGGCGCCAGTGCTGGGATTGGAGCTGGCACGGCCGGCTCATACGAGACAATACCGTCTCCTGCATCTGGAGCCTTTGCCTTTATTGCGGCTTTTAATGATTCCACGGCCGACGAAGTCACCCTCGAACAACCTGAACAGGAAAATCTCTTGAGATTACCAATTCCTTCAGCTGTTATCTTAGCTGACAGACCGTTTACAAAAGCATCTGATATTGACGTTTTATCTAAATTCAAAACACTTATATTTTTGAGATTTATGTGAGTCAATAAATCGTCTCCGATTCCATCATTTCCCGACGCATTTACACCGATAACTCTCCCATCTTGAACTCCCCTGCCAAGCCATTTACTAAGAATTTCAGTGTTAACACCTGTTCTACATAAGTTAAAATAGAGATTTGGCGAATCTGTTCCAAAAGCTTTTGTTGAAACAACTTGATTGTAAACCTCTGACATAAAGTGATCTCCATTCAGACCAAAATCAGTTGCTCTATAAAAATCGCAAATCAACAATTTGTTTTTGATGAAATTTTCAAAAGCTTCCTGACAAGTGATTTTCTTTTCTTCTGGCAGTTTTATTTGACTGAAGAAAGAGATTGGTTTTGGAGCCTCAGGGACTGCTGCCGGTGCTGGAACAACTGCAGCCGGTGCTGGAACAACTAGAGCCGGCGCTGGAACCGCAGATGCCGCAACAGAATCGGCACCCCCAAATAAAGAATACAAGCTAACGGTGCTTGCCAATATTGATAATATGCGTTTCATTTATATCTCCTTTAAAATCGTAGATTTAAACAAAATCTACCTCCTTATAGACATATTCTATCGAAATACTGTTAAAAAAACGTTAACCTGGTCGCACTAATTTATCTGACCTTGTGAAATATATCTGAAATCTTTCATATCGCATGGAGAAAACATGTTTCTGAAATCTATTATTATAGGATTTGATCCCAGTCTTTTGCTCATCAACTCCTGAACTTTCTCAAAGTCAATGGTTCTAAATTCCACCCAATCTGTCATAATAACCATTGCATCACTTTCATTAATAGCATCATAGACAGATGCGGTTGCAGTGAAATTTTCGTTAGATGTTATTGAGCTCGGAATGTTTGATAATTTATAGGAGCCTAACGTGTATATAGGGTCGTATAATGCTACCTCGACTCCTGCTTTGAGTAGCTCACTTATAACTGAAATACTTGGAGAGTCTTTTATATCATCAGTTTGTGGTTTATACGACAATCCAAGAATACTAACAACTTTGCCAACAATTCCCTTTTCATCCTCTATACATCCAATAATTTTCTTGACGACATTATTAATTCTATTTTGATTGCTTTTGAGAACTCCTTTTAAGACTGATAATTCACATCCCAATGTTTCAGCTGTTTCTATTAAGATTCGAGAGGAACGCGGAGTTGATGAGCCGCCAAATCCAGGGGTGATGTTAAGTCCGTTTTGCCCTATTCGTCTATCGAGCCCAACTCCCTTGATGAGCATATTGATATCTGCGCCCACCCTATCACAAAGCTCTGCCATTTCGTTGATGAAAGCCATTTTAGCAACGACGAATCCAGTTGACGCATATCTTGTTAATTCAGCGGTTTCAAGATTTGTGAACACAACAGGATTATTCGATTGAATAATGATAGGCTGATACACCTCGGAGAGAACCTCTTTTGCTTTTTTAGAATCCTCACTAAGCCCTATGACAACACGGCTAGGAGACATAAAATCGTGAATTGCATATCCTTCTCTAAAAAAATATGGATTAGCTATGATATCATAGTGCTCTCCAGGAATCAGGTCAGGCCTTATAAAATTCATGTTTCTTATTATAGTCGCGCACGTTCCAATTGGAACTAGTGATTTTATAAAAATTGCGACATATTTGTCTCGCCTTAACAGAAGAGATATATCATTTATCGTGGAATGCAAGAGAGATAAATCTGCATCTTCTCCGTTCTCTCCAATTGTCGCAACAGCTATGACAATTGCATCTGAATCTGGAAGAAAGTCAGTAATGTCATCTGAAAATTTTATATTTTCTTTCTCTTGGCCTTTTTTTATGATAGCTTCGAGTCCAGGTTCATAGACAGAAATCATATTTTGTTTTAGATTTTCAATTTTCTTTTTATTGGTATCTACGACTCCAACGAAAGAGCCAAACTCAGAATAACAAGCTGCAGCTACGAGTCCTACCCAACCACCTCCAACTACTGTTATCTTCATAAAACGTCTACGATTTAACCAAACTCCGGCATATATGATAACACATAATTACAAAAAATTTTAAAAAAAGATACGCGATTTTGAACTTTTGCATCAAAATTTCTGCATTATCTTCATATACATTGCTGGACAACAGTTGTGTTTATCTAATATAATTTTAGGGTATAGCAAGAGCAAAATCAAGGTGTGAAAAATTGCGCGCTTGTATGAGTTCATATGTT
>CAXNGE010000032.1:0-5608 GCA_964201935.1 Alphaproteobacteria bacterium
CTATTAATAAACCGATATGATTGTATAATAACACCCAAACACAATTTGGTCAACAAATTTTTATTGATCCGTCATATTGAATTCCTCTTCCAAATCCATTGTTATCTCGCAGAGTCCACAGTTATACGCCGTTTTCTCAATATTGATCGATTTATAGGTGAATTTCCCGTCTATATTCAGCATGATTTTTCCCTGCAAAGCATCGTCCTTCAGGGAATTCATTTTATCCTTAGTGACCTCTTGAGACAGTTCAATATTTCTAACTTCCAGAAACTTTTTAGTTGTAATTGAATTTATATATTCTTTCCCTTGGAATCCAGTCCCCATATAAAAAAGGACAGGCTGAATTTCATGAGGGGAAAGATCATCGCGATACACGCCTCCCATAAAATGAGCATCCGATTTAAAGTGCATAATGTCAGTAATTCCATCTCCTCCAAATTCTTTGTCCAGGCGAGGCTTGATCATGATTGAATTCCTTTGAGTCTCAAACATCTTTATATATGACGGCCTTTTTTGCTTGAGAAATTTTCTTTCAGAAATCGGGAAAGGGCCATCAACATTAATGAATTTCACTTCAATGCCTGAGACAAGTCCATCTACCTCTAAAGAGATTCCGTCATATAATTTCCGATTCATAACAAATTTTTCATCTGGATTGTTTTCGAGATCTCGGCTGATTCTATATTCTGCCGAAACTTCAATGCTCGGATCAAAATCCACGATCGGAATTATTTCGAATAAAGTCTTAATCTGATCGGGATAATTGGAGCCATAGCAAGGCCTTTCCTCAACTTCGCTTGACCCTATCTTATAGTCTATATTCTCTCTTTCAGCCCCTCTGCAACTTGAATCAAAAGGCAAATTGTTATATCGAATGAACTGCCTCTGAGAGGCATTTGCAATTCCAGCGCAAAAAAAACAAATCATTGCAAAAAAAACCTTATGCATAAGAGTGTCTCACAATAATATCCGTCAATTATAACAAAGAATAGCAAGGAATAGTTAAGTTAGTGTTAAATTCAGGATGAAACAATCCTTTTTCGAGTCTGCCCAGTCGCCAAATCGTACATGAGCTGCACAACCGCCCACAACCTCCCAATCCCAAGCCTGTCATTTTTTCCGGAACTACTTCAAAAAATCAATTGGGGAAGATTTGTCAAGGCCGTGAGAGCGAAGCGTGCCTTGACAAAGCTAAGGGACCCAATTGGTATAATCCAAAAATCCGGGAAAAAGTGACTGCGTCACTGACCATAATAATATAGCGCTATTAATTTTAATAATCAAACAAAACTTGTCATGACCCAAAGGGGAGTCATGACTCAAATTAAAAAGTGCGAAGCTCGATTAACCTGACTAAAAACAAAGCGGTTCTTCGATTTTTATTTCTCTTCTTTCAAAGTTACTCTTCTTTAAAGGATTGGCAATAATATTGATTTTTGTTTGATTCTCATGTAGGAATTTCGAGATAAGGCTTTTATAATTATTTTTATCAATTTTCTTCTGGAATTTCAAGTCCTCTATATAATTAACAAACTTTTGCCATTGGCTATCTGCTTCATTTTCAACATTTATGTCATAAATCACATCTTCAAATCCAAAGCTTCTTTTTTCTGGCAGGGCAACAATTGGAGGTTTCAGCTCCTCATGCAGCCCACGTGCGCCCTCCTCAAATGCCCGTGCTTTTATTTTTATTAGCCTCTCTAAATTCGAGATTTTGTATTCTATATTTGTTATCTTTGCGATAAAACCCTTTATCTTTATCCATTTATCAACCCCGAGATCCTTCATAAAACCAGGATCATCTTGAAATGGAATTGTGAATGAGATTTTTATGTTTCTGTGCGATAAAATTATATAATTTCCGACCATTTTGAAGATATATTCCAAGAGATTCCTTCCCTTCGCCCCTCCTAGAAAACTGTCATCGTCTGTGTCCTCTATGCATTCCTGCACGTTCCCTAAGTTTAAATTGATTTCTTTGTCAACTCCCTTGCTTGCTCGAGAGTTGTTTATCTTTAGTGACAAGATCTCAGTCATATATTGATCATAATTCCACGACAGAATGAGCTTATTGTCAAAAAACTCTCTTTTCAAAGAAAATTTCGGAATATCTTCGGAAATTTCTATATCGTTTGTCTTGCTGCTTTGAGACAGGTCCTGGATTAGTTTCGAATGACCTATAGAATATTTAGTCTGCTTAGCGTTTTGATGGCCAGACACTCTGTCCCCAAACATCGGCCAAGAATCCATGAGTTTATAGGGAGTTAGGGTGTTTATCTGTCCCCCTTTGAATTTATTGGCTATTTTTAAGGAGAGATCGAGACTTCCATCACAGCTTTTAACCCAGGACGCAAAGAGATTAAGTCCGAGCTTCTTAACAACTGAGCTAGTAGATTTTTTAATAACTACTGAATCTTCGAGAACTAGCGGTTCTATATCAATAGTCTCAGATGGAGTTATAAGTGAGACGTTCTTCACTTCACCAGTCTTTGTCCGTTGAACGACCTCTGTGTTGGACAGAATCTCCGAATTATCAGCAATAAAAGTCTTAATATATTCCGGATAATCATTATCGAATCTGTGAATTTTCTGAACCTCTTCTCCTTGAATTGTTAGGACAAGACTGAAAGAGTTGAAGCTTGTATCAACTATCCTGCCATTGAAAACGATTGTGTCGTCTATGAGCATGCTGCACATCGTCGCCTGATCGGCCTCCCATAAAAATTTGATAGGAAGAGTCACCTCTAATTTTGGCAACTTACCTTCTTTTTCTATTAGAACAACTTGTATCGCCTCTTCCGTCCTAAAAATCTCTTTCAGATCAGAAAATGAAAAGCTTATTTTGGTCATATTATTTCTCCTTTGTAAAAATGAATTAGAGTTTAGTCACGCCACACAAAAATAAAAAGGTAAAGCCCTTGCTTTTTCTTTTAATGTCATGTATTATTTTCATGTTTTTGTTTCCTTATTTTATAATGTAATGTTTCGTTGGTTTGCGGGGAAGGGTCTCAAGCAGGGGGTCTTTTGGGCCGTCATGATCTATCTCCAGAGCTCTTTTAATGACGTCTTAATGAAGGTTCTTGGAGAATCTGGGATGAATTTTGTGGAGGTGTCATTCTTTAGATATCTCATTTCTGCTATCATAGTCCTGATTCCTATGCTGAAAATCCTGAGCTCTGGAACCAATCTATTTCGTAGCTCTATGCATGGTATGCACGTTATGAGAGGTGGGATCGGAGCTGTTGCTCTGGCTCTTTGTTGTTATAGCGTCAATATCATGCCTCTCGCAGAAAATACAGCAATCCTCTTTTCCGAGGCGATATTCATGCTGCCTTTGGCTATCTTTTTCCTAAAGGAGAAAGTGTCCGTCAAAACATGGTTTGCAACAGCCGTTGGCTTTGTGGGGCTCATCGTGATGTATAGGCCGAGTGCAGCAAACATTAATTTGTTAGCGATTGTTCCAACAATTGCCGCTATTCTCTTCGCTATCAGCTGCATCATGATCAAGAGGATGATAGATAGGAAGGAAAACAACCTGACGATGTTGTTTTATTTCGGTCTTTATTCAACGATTGTCGCAGGAGTGCTCGTCCCTTTCTATTGGACAAATCCAACATTGCATCAGATATGGTTGGTTCTGCTCCTAGGTCTTGGCGCTAATTTAATACAGCTGTTTTTGTTCCTGGCATATAGAGCCACAACCGCTTCAAATATAAGTCCCGTTAGATATCTTGAGCTTCCGTTCATAATTTTATTTGGGTTTATGTTCTTTGGCCAGGTTCCGGATCTTGTCGCAATCGTCGGAGCCGCTCTTATCGTAATTGGAACCATCATATCTTCATATTCGACCAATAATAAGGAGAAGTAGTTGCATTCAAAAGTGGAGGCTTTTTTTGCCAACTTTACTTATTTTAGCAGATGGAGCCCGTTTAAGCAGGCTCCACACTTGGCACGAGTATTATTTTGCATTTTTTAGTGCTTGTCTTAATTATTAAATTTTATAAGATTTTTCCTTTTTGCAGAAGGTCTAATTAACGCTGCTTCCAGACAGAATAATTGTCAAAAAAAGTTTTGAGAGAAGTCTAATGCATTTCGATGTTTGAACCTTTGAGTGCTCATACGAACATGAGAGCAACACAAGGCTCCATGCGCATAAGGGGACTCGAGCGATATCTAGCGTCAAAAATCACCATTCAAGAGTCTGTTTTATTTCAAAAAACTCAAGATAGCGCTAAGCATTTGCATTGAGGATGCTGCTATTATTTCGTATTTTCCGGTAGGAGACTTTGAATACTCCAAAAATCCGCCAGATTCTTTGACCATAAGAAGGCCAACCGCAATGTCCCAGATACTGACATCTTTAGCGATAACTGCGTCGTATTTTCCGGCTGATAGATACGCGAGATCTAATGCAACAGATCCCGTTCTTCTCATAATCGCTCCGAGCTCTGAGAGTTTAAAATCTTCAGCAGCAGAAATATGAGTGGCGAAAACGGCTTCCTTTGGAGATTCTCTACCAGAAACCCTGAGTCTTTGCCTATTGATGAAGGCTCCTCCCCCCGTCTCTGTTTTGAAACACTCTCCCCTCATTGGATCCAATGTCAAGCCAGCAACAGAATTTTCTTTCTCTTGAAGCGCAATATTAATTGAAAAATATGGGATGCCTCTCATGAAATTAGCGGTTCCATCAATGGGATCAATAATCCAAGACATTTCGGAATTCTGATTGATTATTTCTCCAGATTCCTCGCATATCATCGAAAAATCAGGCCGTCCCTTGGAGAGGAAATATTGAATTTGATTTTCGGCTCTTCTGTCGGAGCTTGTTACAAAGTCCTTAAAGCCTTTCTTAGAAACTTGAAGCCTTTCGAGTTCTCCAAAATCTCTGGTTATTCCTACAGCGGCTTTCTCAGCAGCTATGGTCATTATTCGTAAATCAGCTGCTCTGCTCATCTTGCTTTACTTCGCGCGTTCGACATATGAGGAATCGGCTGTGTTGACGACGACCTTAATGCCTGATTCTATAAATTGTGGTACCATAATTTTCACGCCATTTGACAAGATAGCTGGCTTATATGAGGATGCAGCCGTCTGTCCTTTGACAACAGGTTCCGCCTCTACTATTTCCAATATAACAGTGGATGGAAGAGAGACGCTGATAGCTTCTCCTTCGTGCATGCAGATATTAACAACCATTCCGTCAGATAGGAAACTAGCGCTATCACCGACTATGTCAACGGGCAATTGAATTTGATCGAAGGTTTCTTGATTCATGAAATTAAGTTCATCGCCATCTCTATACAAGAATTGATGTGGAACTTCTTCAAGGAAGACTTTTTCAACAGTGTCTGCAGAGCGGAATCTTTCGTTTGATTTCGATCCCTCGCGAAGAGCCTTCATTTCGACTTGCATGTAAGCTCCACCCTTGCCTGGCTGGACGTGTTGTGTTTTAGTGACGACCCAAAGCCTGGAGTTGTGCTCTAGAACGTTTCCGACTCTTATGTCATTAGCGTTAATCTTCATTGCTTGTTTAAACCTTCTATAAAAAACTGGTAGCGGAGGAGGGACTCGAACCCCCGACACGCGGATTATGATTCCGCTGCTC
>CAXNGE010000033.1:0-5522 GCA_964201935.1 Alphaproteobacteria bacterium
TGTGCACCAATAAAACAAACGCCCATGAAAATTCACGCCGCTCCCGAACAGAAAAAAGCTATGAAAGAAGTCTATAATAAAAACTCCTCTAAATACCGCCGCCCCTGATTAATTTTTCTTCAAGTTATCTAGCTTGAAAGTTTTTATCAAAAAAACTTTTAAGCAAAAAAAAACACGGCACGCATAAATGATTTAGAATGAAGGCCCCCACCGTAAAGTCGCCAGGGGGCACCTGTAGTTTATGCGGTAGACATCTTTAAAAAAAAAACGATTTAGGCTACAATCATTGTGATGTTATAAATAATCTCGAGTGTTTTCGATCTTGAACCATCTTGAAATAGTAATCTTGTGTTTGCCACTAGCTCTGGTCTTGTTGTCCTTAGCCCTCATGCCTCTGCTGGCCACAAAATTTTGGCACAAAAATGAAGTTAAAGCGCTATCGATAACGGCGGTAATTTCGATATGCTTAAGCTTTATCTTGATAGAAAACGCCACGAGCGTTTTGCACGACGCAGTAATTGAAGATTATATTCCGTTTATCATAACTTTGTTCACGTTATATTTTCTAGGGCACGGAATACATATAAAACTGAAATCATCTTCAAGTTCGATGGCAAATGTTTCATTCCTTGGAGTCTGCAGCGTCTTCGCATCATTGATTGGAACAACGGGAGCTTCGATGCTGTTTCTAAGATCCTTCCTCGAAATGAATCGGGAGAGAAAAAACAAGTCGCATCTTGTTATCTTCTTCATATTCTTGGTTTCGAACATAGGAGGTCTTCTAACTCCGCTCGGTGACCCTCCTCTCTTGATCGGATATATCCACGGCGTCGATTTCTTCTGGATGTCTCAGAATCTGTTTTCTAGTTGGTTTTTGTATGTAGCGATATGTTTGCTTCTACTTTTCATCATCGACAAGATAATCTTAAGAAAAGAAATCACCAAACTGAACGATAAAAAGTTTTCTGTTAATATCACAGGGTGGTTAAATATCTCTCTCATAATCGGAGCGATCGTTGTTCTGTCAGCAAACCTCAAAATAGACTACAGCATCTTTATCAAGAGCTTTATTCTGTTGGTTTTCTGCGGGATTTCATACGTTAACTCTAAATCAAAACAACAAGAGAAAATAGACTTCACCCCATTCAAAGAGGTTGCAATAACATTTCTTGTCATATTCGTTGTCATAGCCCCAGTGCTTTTTATATTGAGCACTCACACGAAATCGATCCAAGAATTGATAAGCAACCTAAGCAACGGAACTCACAGCTCTGTCGTTTATTTTTGGCTCTGCGGATTAACATCATCGTTCCTCGATAACGCACCATCTTATCTCTTGTTCTTTAATATGGCAGGTGGAAATGCAAACGAGCTCATGAATGTTACTCCTTCAATTCTGAAGGCAATTTCTATAAGCTCGGTTGTTATGGGGGCTATGACCTATATAGGAAACGCACCAAATATGATGGTGAGATCGATATCAAAAAAACACGGGATCAATATGCCGAGTTTCCTCGGATACATGCTCTGGTCTTGCCTTGTAATTTTGCCAATCAGCTTTTTGATGAGTTTTATTTTGCAATAAAGACACCTCTAAAGGATGTGTGACGAAAAAACAACGGGTTCTGAGACCTGATCAAGCGCTGTTGATGATAACCATAGCATTTTACATAAAATCATGTCACAATATAGTTATGAAGCATGTGTTTTTAAAGGATTTCAGTATGGAACGCAAAGTTTTGTTAGCATTGCCTGTTTTCGCATTCCTGTCTTTTTCTGTTAATCCTGCAATTGCGCATGACGATGACACTGCTCACGCAATAAAAGTTTCAGCGCAAGCCGAAAGCAAGGCCGCCGAAGAAAACGAAATGGCAAGCAAGAATAGCGACAATTATTCTGGCTCTTCGTGCTCTATCGTTTCTTCAACAGGATTTTATGCCGGAGCTGATGTAGGGGTCGACTCCTCAAAAGGACGCTTCACAAAAACCACAAACTCTGCAACAGAAAATAAAAAGGCAAGTGGAAATAGCGCAACCGGAGATATATTCGGTGGATACAATTTCCAAATGGGCAGATTCATCTTCGGATTGGAATGTTTAGTCAGCATTAATTCTGCCAAAGTTTCCACTGATATTTCCTCTGGAGGAACAACGGACTCAGTGTCTGAAAAGCGCAAGTATGGCCTTTGGATCGCTCCAAAAGTTGGGTATGCAATATCTGGTGGATTAAGCGGATATCTCAACTTCGGAACAGCCATCAACAAATACGCGCTAACCTCCACGGATTCGTCTGGCAAGCAGACAAAGGGGAGTCCAAGCAAAACTTCTATGTTCGTCGGTTTTGGAATTGAACAAAGTTTCGGCTCTATATTCGTTCGAGGAGAATGCAACAAAATCTTCAAGAAGAGCGCTGGCAAAGTTGGAGACACATCTATCTCTGCTGATTCTTATGTCTTCAAAATCGGTGGCGGATATCGGTTTTAGTCAATGTCTCTAGTTGCAACAACTGGCACGATGTGTCGGTGTTCTTTCGGGATGACTCCTGCTCCTTTAAATGCTCTTGGCGTGACTGTTTTGTGTTGTGGCTGTCCTGTTGGCAGCATCACTGATTTTGCTCCAATGGTCAATATTCCAACATTTGGCATGTGCACAACCCCTTCTAATCCGACAGTTGCCGCTATAATAGCCTCAAGTCTTGGAACTGTCACTATGGCTCCCTGTGTCCCAGTCGTTGTTTCTCCATGGATCCCGAGTAAACCAACTGTTCTCTTAAAAACAGGCCCTGTCATTGCGGTTGGAGACAAGAATATTTGCATGTGGGGCGGAATGATCAATTTGGCAGTCGCATCTCAATTCAAGGTCTTTGAAAAATAAACCTCTTCATAAACGCTGTGTTTCCTAAGTTGCACAGAACCCTTATCACTATGGCAGAAAAAGAGACCTCGATAAAATCCCGGAACGATAAAGGCTCATCTGAGAGAAGACAAATGCCAAGGAAGGTGAAAATAAAAGTATCTAAAACAACGGACGACAGAAAGAGCGAGAGATTGTGTTTGATATAGGCAGATTTAATGAGAGTCACCTTTTTGATCGCGTTAAAAGACCAAATTTCAGTTAGCTGTGAAATAAGATAGGTGGCATAAGATGCTGTCAAAAGCCTAGGAATTGGCAAGAATAATTGTTTTATTGCTCCAATGTTGGCATCCATCGTTTGTTTGCTTATACTGAAATTTTCATACACAGTGTAATCCAAAGGCTTGTGCCCTATCGTGAGGATAATATTTAATAAGAAAAATATATCCGTAAGAATTGCAAGATAGACGGCCTTCCTTGCGCACTCAGCTCCATATTTTTCATTAATTATATCGCACGCCAAAAATGAGGAGCAAAAAATCACCGTCCCCAGGAGGACACTCATATTCAAGCCCTCGTATGATGTTGCATATAAGACTTGTATATTTGCGATAATCGATGATAGAGCGATATAACAGCACAATCCAGCATATTTAAAAAATCTATCGGCAATAAAGATTGTGATTAAACACGCAAAGAAATTAAGCAACGATACGAAGATGCTTGGCATCAACCTTAACAATCCTGATATATCTTGGAATAAGCTATCTATCATGCAGTAATAAAAACCTCCAAAGTCATAAATACGAGTTTATCACTGGATTTTATGTGGCGCAAGCTGTTTTATGCAAGCGCCACATCATGAAGGAAATGGTTAGAAATTAATTACCGCTCCAACTGAGATCAGAGTTGAATTTTGTTTCCTAATCGCGATCTTCTTAGTTTGGAAGAGGTTATGCAGCTGGCAGGCGGTATCTGAAGACCGTGTTATGGCTTGGTCTATTTCTAGGAAAACCTTTAATCCAGAACAAATCAGATAATCACATGTTACTGTGAATATGTCGCCTCTAGCCTTCTCTGTTGCTGTAATTTTTCTTGAGGTGTTATGGTAAACACCAGCCACAGTCCATTTTTCGTTTAGTTTGCATTTTAGACCAACGTTCCAAGCTTGTCCTGCATCCCCATCTTTCGTCGTTATAAACCCGCCAGGGATAATCATTTGTCTATCTGAGTTCGTGTAAGCCGACAACTTTGGAAGTCTTGATTTCCCGTTATTCAAATATCCACAGCCAAGGGACCAATTCCTATATGAAATTGTGCCTGTCATTTGATAGGCGCTGGCATTTCTTAGAGGGATTTTTGAGAGCGCTGTTCCAGCTGGGGTTGCTCCATTCGCAGCTATGTCTTTGTTAATGCATGTGTTAACATTGATAGGCTGCGTGTTTTCCATGAGATACAACCCAGTGAATTTTGTGCTCCAATCGTCATTAAGTTTTGCCGAGTGGGACAAAGCAAACACCATGTTGTTTCTACCTGATGGAGCCTCTGTAGGAGTTGCGTTAAATAGGCCACTGTCATTTCCGTTACCGCTGTTGCCAGTGTGCCAATCTTTGCTGTTCCGTCCTTGATGTTTGGTGTCAGGAGTAATCGAAACACCAGCCTGGAATCCATGAATAACAGGCGAATAGTAGATTGCTTTTGTAGCTCTGCTTGAGTAGCCGATAACATTAACAGGGCCAACAACGCCCGTAGCTAAATCCAAATTCTCTGGCAGGATTTCATTCAAGCCAGACGCACCACCTATAAGTTCCTGACCTCCGCACAACATCGAACATTCTGGGCCTCTGAGATTTCCAAAGTTAAGCGTACCAATGTTGTTGCGCTCAAAGAAGCCATACATCTTGTCGGCGCCAGTTTCTCCTCTCATAACTAAGAGATCGACCTTCGCGCCATAGACCCAATTGTTCTCGGTTTTTCCAATCACTGTGAACACAAGATCGGCCGTGTCTCCGGCTCCAAACCTCATCATGCTTGTATCTTTGTTCGCTCTTTCAGTTGCTGTTTTTTGAATGAGCGAAACATCCTTGACTTGAGTCATTGCATTTTCGCCGTCATAATAAACAACGTCAGGGGCCGTATAATCTGCACACAATAATATCGTTCCTGATATGATAACATTTGGCATCTCTGCGGCTTTTTTGCCTTTTTCATTGGCTGTTTTTTTCACGTTGGCTTCATCGCTGAAACTCGTCGGTTCTGCAAAACAATTTGTTGCAGTTATAAGCCCAAGCGTCGATAAAAGCAGTAGTGTTTTTTTCATTTTTGTCTCAAATTTCTCATAAACTATATATTCTAGTGTACATAAAGTTTGAATGAAATTGCTAAAAACAAAATAAAAAATTGCACTATCACCCCTCAATTGTGTTGCAAAAAAACAATTTATTACAGACTTTGCAAGTTTTTTGGCAAAAGTGTTAAAAATGAGTTAATGTGAATCTTCATAAATGTCTACCGCGAATGTGCCAGGTACCGCGATTTGAATGTACGGCCGACTTTCTAATGCAACATTTGCGTGCAACCAACGATAACATCCATAGAACAAGTCCTATCCTTGATATGGCTTCCTTTCAAGCCCAGATGGGAGATGCAAAACTTCAGTTATGTTGATTA
>CAXNGE010000034.1:0-5492 GCA_964201935.1 Alphaproteobacteria bacterium
AAATGAGGAGATCAAAATATCCCATTCATTCTTGAATTTTTCTGCCTTGATAACTGCGTCATAATTTCCTTGGCTAACATTTCTTGCCGCTATAATCAATTTGTTTATCGGCCTCAAGATCCAATTTGCAAATATGAACCCGACAAGAACTGAAGCCATTAACAATAGAATCGTCACAACCGAAAAGAACGCCATGAAAGTCACCTTCAGTCCAGATCTTTGCGTTGCAAGTTCAGTGTATTCCTTGACAGCCTTTGTTATCTTATGTTTGTGATCTAAGATCCTTTTATCAATTTCACTAGAGACTAATAAATAGACACCTAAGTTCCGATTGATGAGAGACAGAGCAACTACGGATGTTTCTGTTTCCCAGGAGCCTCCGTAATACAACTCCTCAGATGGAATCTTTTCAAACTGCAGAGAAAGAGAAAATGGCGACTTTGCAATTATGTGTCCATTTGGCTGCATAACAACCATATCCATCTTCAGATTAGCGGTTTCTTCAACAAGAATTTGTGCTATTTTTTCGGAGTTGATAAACGATCCATCAACATATCCCTTGACTCTGTCTGTGACTCCATCTGCTAGCCTCTCCATAGCTGACCTCATTTCGTCAATATATATAGATGCGACTTGATTTGCATTCACCATGGCACTGTTTACAGGTGCTCCAAACAAATTCTCGATGCCACCATGAAGAAAAAGCACAGCAAATATAAAAACACAAGCAGCAGGGATAATCGTAACTCCAGAGAAGAGCATAATTATCTGTTTATGAAACCTATTCCCCTTCCCCCTTTTTTGCGCTCTAACAATCCTTTTGAAGTGATCAATCATCGTTAAACTGACGAGAGACAACATCAATATATCAATATAAAGGAGGAAAAAAAGGCTCTTGGAATCAAGAGAATGCTCTGAAGATGTTAGGACATAGTATGTTACATATCCAAATATAAAAGTTGATACAATCAGGAACAGAGGAAAAAACCTCTTGTGTCTCCAATAGAATCTCTTTAAAAAAAGCATGTAATACAAACTTTCTGGCTAACTCCAATAGATTGTATCATATTTGCAACAGGTTTGCAGATTTTTTTACACAATTAAACAAAGAGTTAACTCCCATCAATTTTGTCACTAGAGTTTTTTCATAGAGATATATTGCACAATCTGAAAATATGATGTTATACTATAATTATATCTACCTTGTTATTTGCTGAGTATTGCGCCGTGCCCGAGAGAATCTTAAGTATTTTAATCATATTACAGTTTTTTACTTTATATTGCTCACATGCGTCGGAAAGAAAAAGCAGTGTTTTGAGTTTGTCTTCAGAAGCCTCAGATAATGTGTTGGATTTTCAAAACTTAATGGATTTAATGCATCAATGCGAGCTGCGGCGTGAACAAAAAAAACAAGGCAGCATAAAAACATCGAGGAAAGAATCATCTAGTAGGATATCGAATATTCAGGAAACCAAGCAGTCGGAGTCAAGTGAAAAGAAAGTAATGCAACAAAAATTATCTATTGCAACTATAAAGGAATCCGTGAGCTCCAGCCAAAATGGCACAGAGCAACGCAATGACAGATCTGACTCAATTCAAACGATAAATATATTTGCGCCAACAAAAGACAGAAATACAGACGATTTGCCGCCTAAATATCCAACAATCAAAGATGAAAAAGATCCAATAATAACGAGTGATTGTCACGTAATAATCACAAAACCCAAACAAGATCGCCAACGAAAATGCTGTTTTTGGTAGTTTCTTAACAGATCCCTCTGCTTATTTTCACAAATTCATATTTTTTGCGAAGAGCTGTTTGTGCTTTTAAGGCTTTCTGCTCTGACTTGTAAATTCCAAAGCAAGTTGTCCCAGATCCGGACATATTGCATAGGATTGGATTTGTCGCCTTGATATCTGCCAGGATATTTGAGATAGAAGGCTCAAGTGCAATGGCTGCCTGTGTGAGCGCGTTCTCAAGATCGTTCTCTTGATAAGTTTCAAAAACATTCTTTGTTGACAGTTTCGTGCCATTATTCACAATCAGAATGTGAGAGTCTTTTAAATTTGGCAGAGTAATTTTCTCTATCGTTCCTCCCAATCCTGAGCCTTTTAAAAGTAGCGCATCTTTATCCAGAAAATATTTATAAAGAAAAACAATCGCATCAGATCCAAGGACTTTAGCATGCTGGATAAATTCAAATTTTTTCTCCGTGCTAATGTCCCAGAAATCAAAGACAGAATTTATAAAACAGGCAGCATCGCTCGAGCCTCCTCCTAATCCTGCCTCAGTTGGAATGTTTTTTACGATTTCAACATGGGGGATTGGCGACTTAAAATGAGTTTTTAAAAGAGATGCTGCTTTTTTGATCGAGTTTTTATCATCTGGGATTCCCTTGATCTTTGCTGATTTTTCAGAAAAGTTAACAGCTGTGTCGAAAATCAAAACGTCATAAACATCCGGCAAAAATAGGAAGAGGCTCTCCAGATCATGATAACCATCCGATCTTTTCCCCGTTATCTTCAGAGTTAAATTTACTTTAGCATTTGCGTGTGATACAATCCTAGTCATGGAAAAAAAATCTGATATAAAACAACAAATAGATCAGGTGGCCAAATGGTATAAAGCTTTTGGTGTAGATCATATTTTCTATGATATTCATTCTATCGAAGCTGCCGACAAAAAACAAGAGCCTGAAATAAAACAGGAATTTCAAACGATAGAAGAACTTAAAGCCGCTGTGTTAAACATTAATTGTCCATTGAAAAAAACAGCACGAAACACAGTCTTCTCAGATGGAGATCCCGCATCCTCAATTATGATTATCGGAGAGGCTCCAGGTGAGGCTGAGGATGAGCAAGGAAAACCTTTCGTTGGACAAAGCGGACAGCTGTTAAACAGCATGCTCAAGTCCGTTGGACTTGAAAGGTCTGATGTCTATATCACGAACACTGTTTTTTGGAGACCTCCAGGGAATAGGCAACCTTCAGCCGAAGAGCTTGCTTTGTGTCATCCATATCTCGATCAACACATAATGCTTGTTAGACCGAAAGTTTTACTCTTACTCGGCGGAGTGGCAGTCAAAGCTGTGCTCGACACGAACGAAGCTATCTCTAAGCTGCGTGGGAATAGAAATAAATATCGTGGTATCGACATAATTCCAACGTTTCATCCTGCATATTTGCTTCGCTCCCCCGGCCAAAAGGCTTTGGCATTTGCCGACTTTATTCTACTCAAGACAATATTGAAGCAGTGAAAACGACTCTCCTAAACTTTTTTAACAACAATTAACTGTTTTTTAATCATTTTTACTTACACTATACATAGGGCGTCGATTTAATTGGACTTATATGAAATCAAAATTGAACTTCTTAGGGACAATATTAATTTTCGGCTTTTGTGTTGTGAATTCTGTGGCAGAGGCTTCGGAGTTTCATCTTTTCACTCAGCGCAGCTGCCATGAGAAAAAAAACACGGACACAGTCGATACGCAGCATTCTGCATCCCCATTAATCGAGGAAGCTCAAGGCCAAATCGAGCTTAACAGATATGCAACAATGAAGTTAAGTGATTTGATTGAACAGTTGAAAAGCAGTTCTAATTGCAGTACTCGAATGATTGCCTCTAATATTAATGTTCTAGAAGAATCCAAGCCGCTAGAAAAAATTGATGATCTTTGTGTTTCGGATGGGGCTGAAAAGGTTGCAATAGCTCCTGCTGTTTCAAACCCAATCAAGCAAGAAATAGCATCTGATCTCGAAAATCTTCTAAAGATAAATCAAAATTGGGAGATGGCTTTAAAATATGCGATACATCATTCAGAAGATGGTGAAAAGAGAAGGCCTTGTTGCAATAAACTAATAGGATGGTTATCTGCTCTGAACATTGGCAGTTCGGTTTTTAGAGAAGGATTTCAAACTTATAGCCTTGCAAATCCTGATATGAACAAGTCTGTCTCTGGAGGAATCCTCGTTGGGCTTTCTGCTGTTAAGTTTTTATCTGCTCTTCTCAGGAACAAGCTGGTAAAATCGCAGCATCAAAAGATAGATGATGTTATCAACAAATTCAAGCCAGAAGGACATTCTCACGACAAAGCCAGCATAGCAAAACTGAATGCGCTTGTCCCAGAATCTTTGTGCCAGATCCAGAAAATTACTCAAAAAGTTGCTTCCAATCTCGACCCTGCAAGTCTTGACATTGAAGATAAAGGAAAACTCGCAAGATTGATTCAACTTAAAGAGCATTTAACTAAGAAAGAGAAGGTGAAAAGATGTTTGTTAACTATCGAAGGAACGGCTTGTTTTGCAGCGCAGATGGTTTCTTCAATCGCTGTCCTATGCTCTGGACAAGAGTCGCCAACATCTTTTTGGTCTACCCTAACATATGCAGGCTTAAACAACGCTTTGGACAAATACAACTCAACCTGTGGGAATATTCCGATGGATCCAGACTTTATCGATGCAGGTGAGGTGTTTTACCTGGCGGCATATCTTGCGAGAAAGATTCCAGATTCTGAATAGATTGCAAACTTTTCAAGCAAGGCAGACATATAAAAAAAGCTATATGTGCCTTGCTTTGGATTCTATCTTAGAAAAATATTTCTTCTTCAATTCTCAGAAGTTGATTATATTTTGCAACTCTTTCGCCTCGTGCAGGGGCTCCTGTTTTGATATATTTTGCTCCAACACCAACGGCCAGGTCGGAGATGAATGTATCGTCCGTTTCTCCAGATCTGTGAGAGATCACGACGTTGTATCCGTTTTTCTTTGCAAGACTTATTGTCTCGAGAGTTTCAGTTAGTGTGCCTATCTGATTTGGTTTGATAAGAATGGCGTTTGCAACACCGAGATCTATTCCTCTTAGAAGGCGATTTTGATTAGTCACAAAGATGTCGTCCCCAACGATCTGGATTTTATTTCCGAGCTCATTTGTCAATTCACTCCATCCCGCCCAGTCTTCTTCGGCTAGAGGATCTTCAATCGAAACTATCGGATATTCAGAGGCCAGCTTGCTATAGAATTCAATCATCTGAGAGGCTGTTTTAGACGTTCCTTCGAGCGTGTAGAGTCCGTTGCTAAAGAACTCAGAGGCTGCTGAATCGAGAGCGATTTGAATGTCACTTCCTGGAACATACCCAGAATTTTCAATTGCTCTCATGATATAGTCCAGAGCTTCCTTCGTCGAGGAAAGTTGAGGAGCAACACCGCCCTCGTCTCCAACGTTTGAGTTCAATCCTTTTGCCTTCAGATCCTTCTTCAAGGTTTGATAGACCGTGCAACACATATCGAGATGTTCTCTGAACGATAATGCTTCAACTGGGACTATCATAAACTCTTGAATATCAATCTTATTATCAGCATGAACTCCGCCGTTTAGGACATTCATCATTGGCCTTGGAAGACTTTTGTTGGACAGGCCTCCGAGATATCTATAGAGAGGAGACTCGCAATAATTCGCAGATGCACGGCAAAGAGCTAGGCTAACGGAAAGA
>CAXNGE010000035.1:0-5489 GCA_964201935.1 Alphaproteobacteria bacterium
CTCTGGTAGCGAGCCTCCTTGGTTAGATTATTTAAACTTGATTTCTTACCAAACTTGCAGCTCAACATCGATAGCTTTTTTTAGAAGCGCTATTTTGTGCTCTACGTCGTAAGGATAATGCAGAACATCTTGAATGTTATACATTACCTGCATTCTGCCATCTTCGCCAAAGAACTTCTTATTGCCAGGGATGAGATCGAGAGTCTCTTTAAACTGCCCAAGTCGCCTTAATGTGAAACATGTGTCATTCGTTCCTTCACGTGGAGCTGTCATTAAGATATAATTAAGCTGCTGTTGGATTTGAGTCAGGCCATCCAAGAACCCAGGGGCTTGACCGGCTTCAGATTTCAACGCGCCAGTTAAAAGGTTGTCAAAGATGAAAACGGCATCTTCTTTCGAACAACAAGATTCTTTCCCTAAGAGTCTTTGATATATGCGCTCTGGCATATATTGAACAATCTCAGTCAATTGCCCTTGCTGCAAAGCTTCAATGCACCTCGTTCCGAGCTCACGAGTCATGCAACGAGTGAAGGACCATCCATATTGCTTTGCATTCACTGCTTCTATGCCAAAGTTGGCAAAGTCCGCAGGATTTGGAATAAGCTGCATGCACTCCTCTTGGGTAAATTGTCTCTGCAGCTGTGCGGGTTTTGTTCCAAGATCTAACACCACAGAAGCACTAGCTTCATATCCAAAAGCGCAGCCAAGCAACATTGCCGCCTTTAACAGTTTTATCGTATTTTTCATTCTCACTACCTCTTTCAGGGGAAAAATTAAATTCTGTAGCAATTTTATTGCTTTATTTGCTTTTGTTCAAACGTTTTGTTGCCTCTGTGATGAGATTTTTAATTGACTGCTGGAGATGCCAGTGCAAAACAGACCCTGGTCGCGAACCTCCTTGTTGCGTGAAAAATCGCCGAAAAAAGATTCACTTTATTGGATGCTTGGTCAATCGGTTAATCCGAATATATCGATGGTGTCCTCGGCGGGATTCGAACCCACGGCCTCAGGATTAGGAATCCTACGCTCTATCCATCTGAGCTACGAGGACAATCTAATAGCTATTTTATCATCAAACAATCCATTAATCAACTTCTGAATGAATTTTCCCGGGGCAGTTTCCTGTCTTAATGCCCACAAAAAAGAATCAACACAAATAAAAATTCAACAGACAGTCTTGCCCTCTGCCATTGTAATGAATCATAAAATCGTTTAAGAATTTTCAAGGCCTAGTTTTTTTCTTTCCTCGTCTGCCTTTGCGTCGCTCAGATATCTGCCCTGCTCTTGAAAAATCTTAAATTGATATTCCAATCTTTGTTTTGAAAATGGTCTGTCAAATTTAACGTTTTTCTCGCCAGTGTAATTAATTCCAACGAATTGTATTTTCAACTTTTCCATTGCTTCTTTAACGGAGTCTATTTGCTTTTTCTTGTCGTCTATGAATATAACTTTCTTTGGATTAAGGTCTGCATACCTTAGGAAGGCCGCCAAAGTTTCTCCCTTTGATGCTGTTCCAGTTGCAAGAATGCCCTTGTCATAAACAGGAGCATTTTCTTTTGATAATTCAACAAGCTCTTTTTTGTTTAGGTTTATAAATGATTTCGAGAAATCCAGCCCAAGTCTTTTTAGGTCATTTACTCTCCAATCTATCAAGGATTTTATTTTACCACAAGGTCCTGGATCCATTTTTGTCAGAACAAGTGTTTTTACGCCTCTGTTCTGCAGGTTTTTAACAAGACTTGGCATCTTTTCATCGACCAGCATGCTCTCAGAGGACAAAAGCACCATCCCCTTAACGTTTTCATATTTTTCAGCTCTATTTTTCCCAGGGAACTTTGCCAAAGATTTCTCTATACATTCCTTGAGTTCATTGCTATATTGACTGCTAAATATTTGATCTTTAAAAGTTATTAAGACATAATCGCAATCAAAAACAACTAAAGTATCTGTATCGACATTCTTGGTTTCTTTCTCAATGACTTCGAATTTATCTGTAACAATAAGCTGATTATTAATATTATTGCGATCACAGCCAGAGACAAAAAAGCAAATAATTGTTAGAATTTTTAAAAGTTTCATTTTATCTCCTTTAAACATTGCACGATCAACTCATTTGTCGAGGCTTCCTTGCCAAGCCTGGCCGAAACTTCCGCGATTGCCCTTGAAATACTTCCCTTTTGATATCCAAGACTAATTAATCCTAAGATCGCATCATTAACATTGCTTTTGATTTTGCTGGAGCAGACTTCCATCATTTTTATTAGTGTTTTGTCCTTCAATTCAAGGAGGATTCTCTCGGCCGTCTTCCGGCCTATGCCTCCGACTCGACATAAAGTCGTCGGATCTTGATTAGCGACAGCCATTGCGAATTCCTCTGGAGATAATGTTGACAAGACAGACATTGCTGATTTAACTCCGATCCCATGCACATCCAAGAGAGCTTTGAAAATGCTCATTTCCTCAGAATTCTTAAAGCCACATAATATCTGTTGTTCCTGTTTGAAAATATGATGCACTCTAACATCAACATTATCTCCAACGTGAACCGCCTCCAAAAACTTTGAAGACACATGAACAAGATATCCAACCCCATTGACATCAATGATTATTGAGTCTTCCAGGATTGCGTCGACTGTGCCCTTGAGTTTCGCTAACATTCAGCCCCACGACCACACGTGCAATTAGCGCAGGACACCTGGTTTTTGTTAGTGACGACAAATCCTTGCCCGAAGCTATTGGAGACTATATCTATGTCTAGTCCATTTACAAGCATCTCAAACTTTGGCTCGAAATAAAAATCTACTCCATCAACTTCAATTTTGGTTTTTTCAGGATCTTCTTCCATTTCATAGGCCAAAGAATAATTAATTCCAGAGCATCCTCCAGATGAAACATTTATGCATATGCCTAGGCAGTTTTCTCCATTATTCATAATTAATTCCTTGAGTTTTTTCAAAGCTTCGTTGGAAACTGTAATCATTTTTTTCTTCTCCTTGTTTTTTTTTGATAAATAATCGTCTATAGCAGCAGTTATGGCTTCCTTCGCAAGAACTGAGCAATGCCTTTTTATGGTCGTTAACTCCAATGTGTCGGCAACATTCTGATTCTCAATTTCTTTGGCCTGATCAATCGTCAATCCCTTTAACAAGGTCGTCACGAGCTCCATAGCAGCGATCGCAGAAACACAGCCAAAGACCTTGTGCTTTGCATCTAGAATCACGTCATCTTCGCCAAAGAATATTTGCAATTTCATAACATCGCCGCATAATGGAGAGCCAACAATCCCAGTCCCAACATTCTCAATATTTTCGTCGAAGCCGCCGATGTTATTCAAATTTTCATAGTACTGCAGCGTTTTGTCACTATATTTCATGCTCTTTACTTCCAAAGAAAGCGTCCAGATTCACTCCAGCCTTTATCATATCCCAAATTGGGCTCATTTTCCTCAACTTTTGAGTTGCCGTAACCAAAGATTCGATGGCCACATTTATATCCTGCTCCGTCGTTGGCCTCCCTATCGATATCCTAATTGAAGCTTGAGCGATGTCAGTCGGTATATTCATGGCCTTCAAAACATGAGAAATAGAGAGCTTATTAGATGTGCAGGCAGAGCCCGAGGACACAGCGAGTCTAGAGGCCTCCATCATGAGAGCCTCTCCCTCGCATCCTCTGAAGCTCACGTTTACAATTCCGGGATATCCACTATCTGATCCATTTATATAGATTTCATCTAGCCGTGAACTTATCCCCTCGACGAGCATTTTTCTTAAGCGAGAGATCCTTGCCAAATCCTCAGCCATTTCATGAGAAGCAATCTCAGAGGCCTTGCCCATCCCAACGCAAAGAGGAACTGGCACCGTGCCAGATCTTATCCCAAATTCGACCTCCCTGTTGGCATCTGGAACTCTAAGAAGCCTCTGGATTTGCCTCTTGGCAAACAACATTCCGATCCCCTTGGGGCCATATATTTTGTGCCCAGACGCACTCAAAAAATCAACATCCAAATCCTTAATATCAATTGGGATTTTCCCAAAGGCCTGAGTTGCATCCGTGTGAATTAAAACATCTCTTTCATGGCAAATTTTCGCTATGCTTTTAATATCCTGAAAAACCCCAGTCTCATTATTAACAAAACAAATTGAACAGAGAGAGGTCGAGCCTTTGATGCAAGCGGCAAGATGACTTAAATCGATAACTCCATCGTGGAGAACGTCAAGAAAAGTCACCTCGCCACCAAGAGCAATAACACAATCAGCCATTTCAAAGACAGATTTATGCTCCGTCTTTGTTGTTATAAAATGATTTTTCCCCTGTTTCATTAGCCTTTGGATAGGTCTCTCTATTACGATCCTATTGGATTCAGTCGCTCCACTCGTGAACACTATTTCTTCAAAATTTGCATTTATAAGCTCGCTAACTTTCCCACGAGCTGTATCCAAGGCCTCCAAGGCCGCGGTTCCATAGGCATGCAGAGAATTCGGATTCCCAAAATGCTCTAAGAAATAAGGAGACATTTCGTTCAAAACTCGAGGATCACAGGGAGTCGTTGCTGCATAATCCATATATATTGGATATTTCATCTCTGGCTCCCTGCCAATATTTTCTACGCCTTATTATATAGGATCATTACTTAAATCTCAACATACAGTTCGAGCTTTAGAAACACAAGGAGAGGAAGAAAGAGACTCAATTGGATGTAAAGCCCTCTTTTTTGAATTATTCACTCTCTTCATCGGACGATTTTAAGAGCAAATAGTTGATTAATTTCGGATATTTCTCCTGAATCTTTTTGAGTTTTGTTGCCTGCCGTCTCTTTTCCATCTCTTTATTCTTGCTGAATTTGCGTAATATTGCTTCGATAGACGGAGTGCAAAAGCCTCATTAAAAACAATGGGCGTAAAAACCCTTTGAACTTCCTTAAGAATCATGCAATCCTAAACGTAAGGGTTGATTGTCATCCTCCCATAAAACAATCCGCGGATGGCTTTATTCGCGATTAAAGAAAGGCCACATGCCCGCTCATATGAGAGTATGAGATTTGTCAACATCCAACAGATCGACGGAAGTTCCTCTGTTTCACTCTAGAAAATTCTCGTTTAATTTGCATATAATGAATCTTAAAAAAACCACGAGTTCTAGCAAATCTCGCACAGGTTATGTCATTTTAAAGTCCTCGTTAGTGCAAGGAAATCGAGAGTTTCTAGAGCAAATCCCGAAGAAAATATTGAAAATCTTTCGTAACCATTCTCTCGTTCTTGCAATTGAGGAATTGGATCAGGGGGGGCTCGTACCCGAGACCATCCTCCTTATAAATTTCACATAAATTGTCGGTTTAATGAGAGAGAGAAAAAAAATAAAATATTGAGAGAAAAGTCAAGTTTTTTGTTGATGACGAATAATAATTTCGAATACGACAGCTTTATTTTGCAAAAACTTGAAAAAATTTTTGAAAATTAACGAATTATTAACTTTTTTATGCTATTTTAAAG